>NZ_JAGINX010000002.1 GCF_017876395.1 Nesterenkonia lacusekhoensis
GCACGACCGCTGAACCGACACAGTATCACGCAAGATTACGCGGGTTCGAATCGTCCCTGTGGGTCTGAATGGGTCCGTTGCGAGGGGTCCTCCTGAAACTGTCAGGATGCCTCCGAGGGGCCCGCCCCTCCTCCGTGTCGGTGCCCGACCCTAGGCTGACCTGCATCACTTGAGTCGAACATACTTTCGAAGGATGCTTAAGCCATGCTCACCACCCAGACCCCTGCAGCAGTCCGTGTCGCCTGCGCCGACGACGGCAGCCCACGCCGGCTCATCTGGGGCGGCCGGCGCCTGACTGTGATCCGGAAGCCGATCCCGTGGATCGGCCGCCGCTCATGGTGGGAACTGACCCGCCGTGCCGAGCGTGGCACGACGGCGGCGATCTTCGAGCGGGACATGTGGCACGTCGAAGCCAGAGACGTCGACACCGGCGAGGTGCTGACCCTGGACCTGGCCGTGGAGGAGCACGGCTGGGAAGTCGCCGATGAGCACCTATGACGAGCCCGTCGAGCCGGAGGCCACCAGGATCTACCGAACGATGATCGACGCGCACACATCAGCATTCGGCTCACCTGACCGGCGGCACTGCGCCTACCTATGGGGCCTTGCCAGGGAGCTGGTCATGCGGGAAGGGCTGCAGCTGCACTGGGGAACCATGGAGCCCACCGGAGTCCTGCCCGTCCGTGAGGGTCGGTCGCGTGGCCAGCAGGTCGCCGCAGTGGAACGACTAGGCCGGGACGCCTTTGTGGCCATGCGGTGGGCGTCGAAGTGGCGGGCTGAGTGAACACCCGCTGCCCGGCGAGAGTACAAGCGCGCCGAGCGCGCCCGAACCCTGCAAGCATTCGAACCGGCCGATCACGGGCTAACCGGCACGTACCAGCGCGGCTGTGACTGTGACGAATGCGCAGAGGCGACACGGCAGTACCTGGCACGGCGCAATGAGCGGAGCCGCGAGACAGCACACGCGCACGGCGGCCGGTGGTCAGGTAAGGAGATCCTGTACGTACTGAGGAAGGACCTTACGATGGGGCAGATCTCCCGAGACCTGGGCCGCATGTACAGCGCGATCTCCAATGTGCGCACCGCCGTGGCCGCCGGCCACCCTCGATACATGGCTCTGCTGCGCAGCGAGGAGTCCTAGCTGTCGTGCCTCCGGCGACCTTGAGGCGAGGAGAGGGCCAATCTCGGGCTGTGGCCAGTAGGATCGCAGTCATGGATTCCACCGAACTTCAACCGGACCTCGACTACGCATTCCTCGCAGAGTATGCCCGCGCTGAGGGAAATAGTCTGACCGCCATCGGGGCCAGTTTTACTCAAATTGACGTCCCGCAAGTTCCAGCGCAGTTCATGCTGTATGTCGCGGGCAGAATCCGGGCGAAAGAAGCCGGCGACCCATTCCCCCTCAGCTTGCGAGTCGGCCCAGATGACGCCAGCGACAGGATTCAGCTTGAGACGTCCCTCGACCCCAAAAGTGCCGTGCACCCCTACCGGGGTCGAGTTGGCATCATATTCGCAGTAGGCATTCCTTTGGGCATCGACGTGGCGGGATTACACAGGGTCGACATCGTCCTCGGGGAGGAGCAGGCCCGGACTCTCTACTTCTCAGTGAACGATCTCGCATCCGACGGCCTCGCGGCGGCACGATGAATCTGGTTCCTATCCCTCACTGCAAACGGCGGATGAGCCAGCGCAACATATCGTGGAGCGAAGTCTCCCAGGTCCTCTATGAGCACAAGCGCGGTGTGTCGTTCCCGAGCCCGGACCATCCGATGCGGCGCGTGTACACCTTGAGTCTAGAGCGGGGCTCGCTGTGCGTTGTCACACAGCCGGCAATCGAGGACACGGCACCGGATGGCAACGTGCAAGTCATCACGGTGTACTACCGGGACGAGTAGCTGTAAACTCACAAGACAACGAAGGCATACCCCGCGTAGCCTCCGGAGAGGAAGACATGCACCCAGAAGACACCACTTACTTTGACGCTAACTTTGGAGTTGGCTATGCCAAGGTCTCGGGCGGCGAGGTTGCTCGTACTCTTGAGTACTCAGAAAGTATCGTTCTTGACATGGACTCTTCCGACCGACTCGTCGGCATCGAGGTTCTCGGTCGAGTTCCTTCCCTCCCCGTCCAAGAGATGGCCCAGAAGTTCAGCTGGGGACCATCGACTGTAGCGCGTGCAGCAGAAGCTGCTAGACGGCTTCGCAGCCTAATGGACGCAAGTTCGTCCGTATCTGGCGACGGAGTCATTAATCAAGTCAATGGTTGGTCCAACCCGGGTCTCGTAACCACCTAGCTGGCCGACAAGAAGAAGGGCCCCACTGCCTCGTCGAGGCAGTGGGGCCCTTCTGTGCACGTCGAGGTTCAGCAGTGCGAGCACCGGCGGCACCAGGGCGGCCACGGCTGTCAGGATCACGCCGAACTCGGCCACGGCGATCTCGGTCGCCTGGCGGACTCGCTGGATGCTGCCCGGAGCGCAGATCTCTGCGATGACCGCGATGATCAGGGCGAAGAGTCCCAGCTGTCGCGCCCCGCCCAGATAGGATCATAGCCATGCGCCGCTTCTACACGATCCCCGAAGTCGCCGAGGCCTTCGCCACCTCAGAGGCCCAGATCCGCAGCCTGCTGAAGTCTGGCGAGCTCGAGGGCATCCAGATCGGAGGCCGCGGTCAGTGGCGCATCGAAGACACCAAGGTTGATGAGTACATCCAGCGGATGTACGCGGAGCAGCGGGATCACCAGGAAACCTTCTAGTCTGCCAGAAATCCAGGCCCGCCTTCTTGCTCGAGACTTCCTCCCCGCCAGCTGGACGTTAGGGGCTAGAATCCCTGACACGACGCAGGGGTCGTATACGAGCCGAGCGTACTGCCCCACGTCGCTTGCATCTGTCATGAGCGCACACAATTGCTCACATCTTGAAGGGGGAAGCTGTGACCGAACCTACCTATCCCGCACCGGGATACCAGCCGTACGGAGGGTACGCACCCGCACCCGAGCCGCCGAAGAAGGGAATCGGCATCACCGCAATGGTGCTCGGCATCGTTGCATTGGTATTTGCATTTATTCCGGTCATCGGACTCCTGAGTCTTGCGCTTGGCCCCGTTGCCGTAGTCCTTGGCGTCATCGCGCTTGTCAAGCGTAGGGGCCGCGGGCAGGGCATCGCTGGCGTCATCACTGGCGCGTTCGGATTCATCGTCTCTCTCGCAGGTGTCGTCCTGTTCGGAGCCTTCATGTCCGCCATGGATGAGGAAGAGGAGCGCGAGGATGTTGAAGAGCAGGTCGAGGAGGCGGCCGAAGAGGCCGGTGAAGACGACGCCGAGGTAGAGGAAATCGAAGAGGAGGTGGCTCAGGAGGCAGAGGAACCTGCTGAGGAACCTACCGGTGAGTGGGTCGAGGTTGCTTCTCTCTCGGGGACGGGCGACCAGCGCGGGGAGGTCTTCGAGGTTGAGGGCGATGCGCGGATCACCTATGAGTTCAACGAGTCTGGCGGTATGGCAGAAGGCTTTGGGCTCGGCGCTATCTACGTGGTGAGCGAAGGTGAAACCCTCGCAGAGGATGGCGGGATCCCTGAGCAGATGATCAGCGGGTCTGAGTCTGGCGAGACGATGTTCTACCAGACCGGTAGTTTCTACCTGGATGTGTCTGCAGCGAACTACGACTCTTGGACTGTGACTGTCGAGCAGCAAGAGTAGCAACCCCGAGCGACACGAAAAGAGCCGCCCCACCCTGCAGCAGCAAGGTGGGGCGGCTTCTTCGTGCGCGCTCCACACTGGGAGCGTACCCGGGTCATGGTTGGTCGATGACCTCTTCCGGGTCGTACTCGTCCAGCGGGTTGGCCGGCTCGTCGTCGGTGAGGTTCAGCAGTGCGAGCACCGGCGGCACCAGGGCGGCCACGGCTGTCAGGATCACGCCGAACTCGGTCACGGCGATCTCGGTAGCTTCCCGAACTCGCTGGATGCTGCCGGGCGCGTAGAGCTCTGCGATGACCGCGGCCACCAGAGCGAGGATTGCTGCGCCGCCGACCGCGTACAGCACGGCGCGGGGCACCTTAGCGAGAGTGTGCTTCTTCTGGGCCATGATCAGTAGACCTTTCCGTCGTATCCACGTGTCTTAGCGTGTGCGCTGGGCGGCTGGGGCTTCAGGTGCCGTCGCTGGTCATTGAGGAATGCTTTCTCAGCGCGGGTGAGCTCATCGGTCCACGCGCCGTTGGACACGTCGCCGGAGAAGAAGCCTCGGTCCCGGAGGGCGCGCTTCAGGCCACGCCCGTACTTCCCGGTCCGCTTCTTTCCCCAGCCGACGCCGTAGCCCTTGCCGGACTTCGCGGCAGGGTTCCACGCACCACGTAGCCAGCGCTTGATCGCGGCGTGCACGCTGCCATCCCGGTCGTTCCAATCACCGGTGCGTCGTAGCAGGTCTTCCCAGGCCAGGAAGAACTCGCGGGAGCGGTCGTTGGTCAGCGGGAGGTCCCGGTCGGGCCACTGGCCATGATGCAGGACGTCATTCGACCCGCCGTTCTTGACCTTCCGCACCGCAGACTTGGGCACCCACAGGTCGCCCACGCCGGTCCACCACTGCGAGTCCTGGCCGGAGCCGATCAGCAGCTCGCCCTCCTTCACGTCCCGGACCTTCTTGTGCGTGGACAGAGGGCCGCTACGAAGCTCGGTGTCGCGGGTGGCGCGGAGGAAACCGGTCAGGTTGTTCTTCGGCTTGGTGGTGGCCGGGGCTGCGCCGCTGTCGGCCCGGACAGCGCGGAGCGGGCCGACCGAGTTCTTGCCGGAACAGGCCGTGGCGAAGACATCGCGGTGCAGCGCGGTGAAGCGGTCGGTGGTCCACCAGCCCTGCTTGCGCCCATAGTCCAGGAGCCAAGCAGTGGCCGCGACCTGTGCGGCAGTCAGGGATTCGCGCTCGTAGTTGCCGATGAAGCAGATCGCCGCGCCGCCGGTGTTGCGGTTCAGCGTGTGGGCGGAGACACGGCCGATGCTCACACCCTGGAAGATGCGGCCAGACGGCGGGATCAGGAAGGTGTAGGACATACCCACGCCGTAGGTGGCCTGGCCGACGGCCTCGACGGTGCGGACGGCGGCACAGTCCTGGGCGAAGGTGGCATTCGCACCACTATGCCCTGTCACACTGTGATGACCATACACGGCCAGCCTTCCGACCGGGCGATTACCGTAGCCGTCCTGGAATCGAGCGCCCCAGGAGGCTCGGGAGATGATCGTGCTCATGCCTCCACCTCCTCTGCTTCAGTCAGCTCTTCGGCGTGAACCTTCTCCAGGTCCAGGCCGCTGTCCTTGTCGTCGGGGTCTGCGTCCAGTAGCGATGTGTCTACGTCGTCGTCAAGCTCGATAGGGATGTCGTCATGGACCATGTGCTTCCCCATAGGCTCCTCCTTCAGGGCATGAGAAACCCCCGTCCATATGGAGCGGGGGGTCAGTTGGTGTGGTCAGTGGCCTTCAGGCCAGGGCGGCAGGCTGTCTGGGTCAGCCTGGTAGGTGACAATCGTGTGCTGTCTCAGTCGGTAGGCGTACTCCCAGTACAGTGCGGTTCGGCGCTGGTGGCGGATGGACTCTGCCCGAACCTCATCGGCCTCAGCCTCAGCGTCCCGGACCTCCTGCTTCAAGGCGGCGATGGTGTCTCGGCGGTCCTTAGCCTGGGCTCTTTCTCGCTCGTGTCGGCCTTTGAGCCAGTCCCACGCGCCTTTGATGAACGCGGTCAGCAGTAGTGAGAGTGATCCGCCGCCGAGTAGGTAGATCAGAGGATTCTCTTCCCCCATGAGAGCCCTCCTCCTCCTAGGTCACGGGGTCGTAGTTCGCTTTCCGGATTCTCAGCCACCTTGCGGCCAGCCCTCCGAGGGCGATGACGATGAACCCGATCTGTAGCCACCTGTTCCCGTCGCTGAGGACTTGGGCCTCGACGACGCTATAGAGGTAGAGGCATCCGGCGACGAATAGGAACCCTACGGCGAGCGGCCGCTCTATCCACCACCAGCCAGTGATGCTGGTGATCACACCTACCGCACCGGCGAAGATCATCAGCGAGGAGATACTGGTGACCAGGAAGTCACCGAGGATCACCGACGTGGTGCGGGGCGGGTGCAGGAATGAGAGCGCGCCGAAGATGATTGCGGTGGTGTAGACCCCGACTGCTTGGACCAGTGTGACCGACTTCGGCTCCTCGATGAACGCCCAGACCCTCGATACTAGCCCGAGTGGTGCGCGTGGCTTACTCATCGCCCCTCCTCATTGTGGTCAGGCTGTTAGGCATCCTGATCACCTCCACTCATGTACCGCTCACGCGCCATCTCTTCCGGCGACTTGTTCGGCTGGGGCTGCTCATCATCTGCGGTTACTGCTAGGTGCGGTTCGAGGGGGTCAAGCTCGATGCTGGTCTGTGAATGCTGGAACCGTGTCTCCCGATACGCGATATCTAGAGCGTGTTCACGTAGCACCTGTACGCACTTTGCCCGGTCCTCTTTGCACAGGAACCCATCGCGGTCGCACTGTGATTCTTCTTCACAGGTGGGCGCGGAAATCTTCATCTCCCCCGCCTCTTTATCTACACGTGTGACGACGGTGCGACGCACGAGCGACGGGGTACGCTTCGGTTTAGGGACGCCCAGCGCTTCACAGGATGCTTCCCGAGCCTGGTCCAGTGCGCACACTCCCCGCTCATCACGGGGCAAAGCATGGAACGCCGCCAGAGTGCTACGGAGGAGAGGCGAACGCGGGTCGTCAGCGGTCTTACCTTCGGCCTGAGCCTTCAGGTACTCCCGCTCCCGTTTCTCCTCTCTCTCCCGCAGCATCTCGTAGGGCGCTGTCCACACGTCGTTATACCCCGTTACCGGGCATGACTCCGGCTCCTTCGCGTTCACCCGTGCGTCTATGATCGCGTCTAGGCAGTCGGCTAGGTCGTCGTATCCCAGCAGTTCGGACCATGACGCGACCGCCTGAAGCGGCACCGCAACGCCACGCACACCCTCCTCATCGTCCGGCTTCTGCAAGTCCACAAGGAATGAGCGAGACTCATCATCATAAGTAATCTTCATAGGTCAGCCTCTCCAGAAAGACACGTAGCGACAGCGGAACGTGTCTGCCGCAAGGGGGTCCGCATACAAGGACATGAAAATTGCTCCGAAACCTGACGGACCGATACCAACTGTGTTCACAGACAGATGCCGCCGCGGGTCGTTCGGCAAAGGCGTCATCACCGGGCCGGAGTTAGAGCTAGGGCGCGGCTCCGGGTAAACGACATCCCACCGCTCGAGTGCCCCTTCGGCCGGGCTAAACTTGAATCCGGGGGAAAGCCCGTACACGAACATGTCCCGCGCCGTGCCATCGTCGAACGGCATCCGCCCCTGAACACGAAGTCGCCCCCGGTCTGGGACTAGGCCGCCCTCTGCCGAGCGCGATCCCATGCGAAGATCGCCCGTGATCGCCAGATATGCCAGCTCATTCCGCGCGCCACCCAGGCGCGCAACGGTCCTTCCCGAGTCATCAGCCGCGACGAAGTTTCCGTTAGCCCCGTCCTGGCGCATGACCGCGCCACCGCTGGAAGGCCAGTCGGGGGATGTCCTGAACTCTCCGCCGGTGAACGTGGTGCCCTCAATCTCTCCACCCACAATGCGGGCAGAGTTGATCGTCATAGAGTCGATAGCGTTTGCCGCGATCATGTCAGCATTCACCGTCAGGAACTGTCCGATTTCGGCGGTCATCTGTTCGGTGACATTCAGGTGCTCGACATCGATAGTGCCGGTGGCGATGATGTCCCCAGTGATGATCCGCTCTGTGGTGAGCTGGATTGCCTCGATCACACGTGAGCGCAGGGTGTTGACGAACGCCGAGTCTGCGAACAGGCTGTCAATATCGATCCGCGACGCCGAGAGCTGCCCGGTGGTGATCCGGTCGGCATTGAGCTGGACTATGGAGGCGATGGCCACCGCTAGTTCAGCCACGTTCAGTCGATCCGCGTCGATAGTCCCTGCGGTGATCTGAGATGCGTGCAGTTCAAGGAACTCACCGACTGCGGCGGCAATCTCATCGGCGATAATGTGCCGGGCACGCACCGCACCATCGACGATCAGCTCGCCGTTCTCCATGTGCCGGAGCTTGAAGTCCTGCCAGTGGCCGCGCATGGCGACACCTGCTGAGACGTCAAACTCGACCCGCAGATACCGTAACTGCTCATCAGTGTTGTGGATCTCTAGCGCATACTCGTGCCATCCAGACTGAATAGACACAGAATCGGCGCGGCCAATGAACGAGCCATCAGCGTCACGCACCAGGAAGGACACAGTTGGTGCCACACCCGACCCTCCACCCCACCCGTAGAAGGTCAGCTTGAAACTGTCGTTGGGTGACATGGGGATGCCCAGACCTGAACCTGGAGCGTACTCTACTGTGGTGCGCTCGTGAGATTCGGTGCCATCATCGATACGGATAGCGCGCATACCCCGGCCCTGGCCGGGGATGGTGCGCCACCGGTTCGTGTCGCCGCGAACACGGGTCCACGGTCTGGTGTTGTCACCGTTGGCGGCAAGGTCTTCGATGGCCTCCTGTGGCATCAGGTTCTCAGTGTCAGCGATAGCCATGTGCCGGGCGCTGATAGCACCCGCCGCGATGGATTCGGCGGTGACCTCGATGATGTTGGCAATCTCACCGGCCAGCTGCTCGACATTGATTTCCAGAGCGTCCAGGGTGAGGAAGTTGGCGACCGCACCGGCGACCTCTTCAGCATTGAGTCGTGACGTGTCGATACTGCCGCTAGTGATCTGCCCAGCATCCAGCTCAATGATCGTCGCCAGGTGTGCGGCCAGGCCCTCGGTGTCAATCTGGTCCGCAGTCAGCTCCAAGAATTGACCGACTGCACCAGCGACCTCATTCGCAATGATCTGGTCCGCACCGACAGTGCCGTCAATCAGCAGTTTCCCTGAGAGTCGCCTCCTGTATCGGAACCCGGCAAAGTGAGCGTTGCCGCCGCCATCAGGCATCGCAGATGACGCCGTGAACTCCAAGGTCATTCGACGGATACTGGTGTTGTCTGGGACTTTCCACGCGAATGAGTTGTCCCCACTAGACCATGTCCCGACTGTGTCGCGGTCAACGTATGTGCCGTCTTCCTGAGCGTACCGAACTTGCAGGAACAAGTACCCGGATGCTGCGGCAGACACCCATCCACGCGCAGTGAGGCTAAACTCCTCCCCGGCCTCCGTACTGATCCCCATCCCGCTAGGGCCGTCAAAGCTTAGCCGGGAGGTGGTGCCTTGAACCCAGTTCGACGCCTGGAACCGTACGGCATTCGAGGCATTGAGTTGTCCAGGGTAGCCCATCCACCCTGTAGCCCCGCCCGTGATTGCGGACCAGAACGCAGAATCAAACCCCTGGTAGCGGAGTTCTTCAATGTGTTCATAATTGAGCAGGTTCTCGAAGTCACCAATGCGAACACTGGTCGCACTAATCGCGCCAACATCGCGCCACTCGTTGGCATCCTCAAGCCCGGAAGCAAGATCAGACTCCAGACCAGGCAGTCGCACATCCCGAAGGTTCTCCATGCCAAGGCGGGTCTCCGACAGGGTTCCCTCAGCGGCCTCCAGGTCCCGCTCATTATCGGACAGTCGGCCATCCAGGGCAGGCAGAACCTCGCCCTCAAGATGCTGCCCCGTAGCCTGCGCCTGATCTGCCGCGCTCTGAGCATTGGTGATCCGCCGGTCATAATCCGCGACCGCCGACTCAATCCCATCAAGGGCACTATCCAGCGCAGGCAGACGATTCTCCCGCAGATCGGCCAGGTCAGCCTGAGAGGCAGCGACATCCTGCTCAGCAGCATCCAGGCGAGACTCAGCCTCACTGACTGCTTGCTCTGCGGCCTCCAGGTCAGCCTTGAGCTGCGGGAAATCAACCTCATCCCACTCATCAGCAATCTCGCCGACCCGGCCCATCGCCGCATCAATATCATCCTGTGCCTGGTCGATCCGCTGCTGAGCCTCATCCAGATCAGCGCGCATCTGCTCTGTGTCCGCAGGCCGCTCCGGGGTCACCGTCACAATCGCCGACCACAAGGATTCGTTGCCGGTGGTGTCCACCGCGGTGGCCCAGATCTCGTGTGGGATCCGGTCCGGCAGGGCGATAGTCGTCCTCGACCCCGCCTCAGTGAGGTGGTCCAGACGCCGCGGGTCCCCCGGTTCCCCATTCGGGTCCCCGGCAGGGTGCATCTGCCGCCCATAGAACTGGACATGGCTCATGTCCACCGGAGTGGGGTCAGAGAGCTCCCCGCCCCACTCCAGCAGCACCAGGCCCATCTCATTACGGGCCCCGATGCCGACCGGAGGCGGAGGCGGGGTCATATCCACCGGGGTCTGGTACGGCACGGTGACGCTGTAGGCGCTGTGGCGTCCGTTGTTGTCCACCAGCCGCACCCGGAACTCCATGGTGGTCCCGGCGGGGAGGTCGTCGACGGTCAGCTCGGCCTCACCGTCGAAGTCCTCTGTACCGAGGATCCTCCACGGCGCGTTCCGGTTCAGGTCCCGGCCCCACAGCTCGTAAGACACCCAGTAGGGCCCCTGCCTGCCAGTCTCGTCTCCTTCGACCGGCTCCAGCTCGTCCAGCTCCTCCTCCGGGACGTCCTCGGCCTCCTCGTCCTCGTCGATGAGATCCACATAGTCCGGGTCTACCTCGGACCAGGACCCCACCCGCTCGGGGCGGTCGGGGGCCGTAGATTCGTACCCGTCGGAGGGCCCGGCCTCACCGGAGAGGACCTCCCCCTCTACTACCTCGTCGACCGGTTCCTCTTCGGGGGTGAGGCCGTCCATATCGCGGATATCCGACACGCTGGACTCCTATCTGTATAACTGATTGAAGGTGGCCGCTACCCCACCGGGGCGGGGTCATCGGAGTCATCTGGATCCGGGATGAATCCGTCATCCCCTGGGTCTGTCTCCTCGTCCGGTAGGGAGCCTTCGTCGTAGGTGTCTGGGTCCTCCGGCTCCGGGAGCCCCGGGTCGGCAAACTCTGGCCGGAGCACCACCACGGGCGACCCGTCGGAGGTGAACCTGACGCTGCTGCTGATCCCCGTGAGTGTCGGCGCGAAGTACGGCTCAGTGGTAGACAGCGGCGGCTCCAGCGCCGGATCACGGGGCACATGACCCTGGAGGTGATCCACACCGCCGACGGTCTTGGACATGGTCCGGGCGAAGCTGGTCGCGCTCCGCTGGAACCGCTCGTCCAGGGTGACCACGGCGGTGACCGGCTCATCCGGGGACCAGCTCAGAACGATCTGATTGACCCGCCGGCGTGACCGTTCGCCCTCGTGGTCCCAGACGCTGATCCAGTGGCCCGGCTGGTAGTCCACCATCGGGATAGCGCTCGACGGGCCGAGGGTGACGCCCAGGGTCTCTTCGATCTTGAACCGGCGCTGGGCGGCCTGCCGTTCCCGGTGGGTCAGAGATCGTGCCTGATCCCTGGTCTCTGCCTCCGGCTCACTGATCGTTCCTTCCCAGAAGCCCCAGGCTGTCCGGGACGAGTCTCCCCCGGCCTGGTATGGGAGCCGGTGAGCGTAGCCGGTGCCGTCGAGGACCATGGCCACGCTGTAGTGCTGGAACCTGGATCCGCGCTGATTCGCAGAGGTTAGGTCCCGGCCCAGCAGCAGGTTCACCCGGTCGGACTGGTCGACCTCCAGGCCACCGGCCCGGGTGATGTGCAGCCGGGAGAACGACGTCTTGAAGTCGATCAGGCCGCGCTCCCGGAAGTCCAGCAGCACCTGCAGCAGGGAACCGCCCAGCGGGAAGTCGTGATTCGTACGGGACTCCGCTGGCCACAGAACCCCGGCGCTGTCCCGGGCGTTGCTGAAGGTACGCTGACGACCCTTCAGCACATCCCACCGGGGTGACTCGAAGCCCTCGGCCTCATCCCGGCGGATACCCTCAGCCCACAACGTGGCCAGGGTGCGGCCCGGGCTGGAGTTGTAGAAGAACCGGCGCCCACCCACCGAGGTCTCCCGAGCGGCGCGCTCGGCCTTGTCGAACCGGTCCCGCGCACTGTTGTACCGGTGGCGGAGGTTCGCGACCTCGACGCCCAGCTCCGTCAGCCGCTCTTTATTGCGGGGCCAGGCGGACATGGACAGGGCTCGCCACGTGTCGCTGGGCCGGTGGTAGTAGTACAGACGGCCGTCGTGGGAGGCGTTGGACGCCAGCGACCCGTGCGGGACGTTGCGGGTATTCGAGATCCAGTAGACCCCGTAGTAGGCGTAATTCTTGCCGCCCAGGCCGTGGCGTCGTCGCACCCAGGTGGCCAGCTCCTCGAAGCGTTCCAGCGCCCGCTCATAGGGTCCCTGGACCTCACGCAGTCGCTCCTGGGCAATGTCATAGGCCCGGTTCAGGTTCCTGGCGTTCGGGGCCAGGCCGATCTTCACCTTGTCCAACAGCATCAGCGCGTTCGGGCACCGGTAATGGATGAGGTTAGTCTCTTCCACCCGGTCCTCCTCGTAGGTGTCCACGATGAACCGACCATCATCCAGCGGCTTGTACTCCAGGTCGCGTTGATCCCACATCTCCACCTGGATCTCATAGTCGCCCTGCAGACTCGCCGCACCGGCGGAGTCCTTGTAGGTGCGGATATCCAGCACCCCGGGCTCACCCTCCGAGTTGAAGGACACGCTGGCGTCGAAGACATCCACGACCTCGCCCCGATAGGAGCGGGCACCGTACTGGCCAGGCTCCACCAGCCGCAGTCTAAGCCCGTGGTCTTGGTTGCCTTCCAGAATCTGTGCAGACATTCGGGCCTCCTAGAAGTACTTGGGGCGGACGGCGATCATCACGTACGCCGGGGAGCCCACACGGACGTTGACCCGGCCGACCGCCCGACCATCCCCTGGGATGCCGGGGGTGATCAGCAGGGCGGTGCCTTGCCGCCTGCCGTGGGAGTACATGTGTTGCTCGTACGGGGTATCGATATCCCAGTCCCGGGTCGTGTTGTCGGTAGGACGGCCCGCCCGGTTCTCGAAGGTGCGGAAGATCCACCAGCGAGCCCACGGGGTCAGCATCGAAGCAACGAAACCGACGCCGCCGAGGTTCGTGAACCGGTACCAGTTCGCACCGTCCCGGGCGGGCTCCTGTGCGGGACGGACCGCGACACGGGCGTCCTCCACCGGGGCATCACCCATCGGCACATTCACAGCCGTCGTCCGGCCCGGCTCCAGCAGACCGACGTCCACATACTCCCAGTCCCCGAACCACGTGCCCGCCGGGTTGCGGGCCACGATGGTGAGGGTGCTGTGAGCGAAGGTCGGCGCGTCCTGCTGATCCCAGTCGGACTCGAAGTAGACCGCACACGACTGCTTTCCCGAGCCGCCGACTGTGCGGTCCAGGCGCAGATTCCCGTCAACCATCTGGCGGCCCACCTGGACCCGCCGCATGAACTCCGAGATGTTCTGCCGCAGGAACAGGGCCCGCTCCTGCGGGTCCCTCCCCCACTGCTGATAGCGGGGGTCCTGCGGATCCGCGCAGATCGGATAGAACTTGATCCGGATCGGGATCAGCCGGGCAGCCAGAGGCATCAGCGCGCTACGTCGCTCCCCCTGGCCACCCGGGATGTTCCAGCTGGTCACACGGCCCCCGGAGTACCGGGGCAGCACCTCAGTGCCCGACAGCAGCTCCCACACCCCATCACGCCAGGTGTGGAACTTGGACGCCGGGTTCTCCCACCGGTCGTCGTCGAGGTTCACGCCCTGCAGGTGCAGGGTGACCTTCTCCCCAGAGTGGAGTCCTGTGCTCATCCGAAGCTCCCTCCACCCAGTGCGGCCGGGTACTCCAGTGCGTCCTTCACGGACTGCTCTGTGGGCACCCCACGGGGGTTGTTGATCGCGTGAATGGTGACTTGGTTGTGGGTGCCGCCCTGGCCTTGCATGGCGGCGGCGAGGGCGCGGGTGTCCACTGCGGGACGCGGCGCCGACGGCTGGGCGAACTCGCGCACCTGCCCCTGGTAGCCGTTGCGGCCACCGGCGGCGTACCCGGACAGCTGGGCGGCGTACCGCCGGATGCCGTAAGGGTCGTCCTGGTTGACCGCCTGCAGCAGCCCGTCGTACTTGTCGCTGCTGCGCCGGTTGATGATCCACTCACGGTCATCCACCCACGCTGTCGGCTGGCCAGCCCGGTTCAGCCCCAGGATCTGGTCAGTGCCCAGGCCCGTGGACGGCAGCCGGCCACCGGAGGCGTACGCCGCCAGGCCAGTGCCGACACCGGCCCGGCCGCCATGGGCCCGGTTGATGAAGGGACTCCCGGCCCCCGAGCCGAAACCGCCCTGATTGACGAGACCGCCGAAGGTCGCGGTGATCGTCGTCGTACGGTTCCGGGCGGTGTGGTTCAGGTCAGTCTCTGCTCCGTAGGTGTTCGCGCTAGCAGTAACCGTGGCGGACCCGTCCCGGATGTTGTCGATGTCCCACTGCACGATGTTGACGGTGTTACCGTCGTCCACTGCGACCGTAGCCTGCCCGTTCGAGACACCGAGGATCTCGGCCTGGACCTCCTGCACGGTTCCCTCATCGTCAACGAGCACCATGGCGTCGCCATCAGTGACACCATCGATAGCGCCCTGCACCTCCAGGACGGTCCCCTCGTCGGTGGCATAGACGCCGACAGTCTTATCCTGGATCTCATCAATCTGCGCCTGTGTCAGCTCCACAGTCTCAGTGGCGCCGGAACCATCCACATCGATTCTCACCTGCTTCATCTCTGGAATGTTCTCCAGCTTGATGTTCAGGGCGTCCACCCCGTCCGAGGCGAAGTCCTCGAAGTACGCCTCCACGTCAGTTCGGTGCTCTTCCGGGATCTGCATGAACGCGGCCGCGTAATCGTGTGCCTGCTCTTCGGAGTATCCCATCTGCTCAGCCGTCGTGACCAGGTGATCATAGGTGGACTGGAGGCCATCAGCCACAGACTCAGCAGAGTCTCCGGCAGCCAGGTTGGCCTCTGCGAGTGCCCACGACTCTTCCCCGAGGGCACGGAAGGCCCGGTGGTTATCGATGCCCGCCTGGGTGGAGCGGTCCATGGTGTTGCCGTTATCCTCGATGGCGTCATCGAGGTCCCAAAGAGCCTCGTTGTAGCTCATCAGAGCCTCACTGGCGTCCAGCTGGATGATACCCAGGCGGGTATAGGCGTCCACGATCTCTCCGAGTGCGGACGCTGCGATGTCTGCTTGTTCGGCCAGTTCGCCCATGAGCGCCCCAGTGGTGGAGAGGCCGCCTTCAACCTCTGAAGTGATCCCTGCGACGCTCTCCATCCCATCGGCCAGATCGTTCGATGCCTCGGCCGCGCCGACAGCATCGGGGACGATTCCTTGGAGCATCCACCGAAGCATCTCGGTCTCGTCGACAGAGACACCGAGGCTACCGGCGTAGTCGTAGAGGGCTGATTCCAGCTCCGGGAACTTGTTGACGATCTCATCGCTGGAGTATCCGGCGGCGTGCAGCTCGTCCGCGTAGTTGCTCATGGCTTCGACGGCAGTGTCTATGCTGCCGCTGGCGGCCATGTTCGCCAGCGCGTCATCTGTCTGGGCGATGGCATCCTCAGCATCTGCCATGTCAGAGGCGAAGAAACGAACCGCGTCACCGACGAGCGGAATGTCGCTGGTGAGGCCATAGAGCTTGTCCTGAACGAACCCTGTGCGGTCTCCCACTTCAAGCGTTGCGCCACTGAGCTCATCGAACGCGCCCACCATGTCGTCCACGCCTTCACGTGAACGCACCAGTGTGCCCAGCAGGTGGTCGCTACCGTCCAGGTGGGCGAACTGGTCGTTCATGACTTTCCCGGCGTCGGCAGCGCGGCGGAGTCCGTTCTCTAGCTCCCCGGAGCTGATCGCTCCTTCGCGCAGGTTTTCCTCCAGGTGGTTGACCACGGCCATGCCGCCCAGGGCTACGGCCGCGATACCGGCGGCGATGCCGATACGACGCAGCCCTCCAGCGATGCCTGCGCCGCCAGTGGCGAAGTTGGCCAGGGCAGTCCAAGCCGTGCCAGCGTTGGAGGCCATGGTGCGCAGATGCGGGAGCGCGGCCACGAGGGCGCCGCCGAACACTGTGATGCCTCCTGCTGCCGCTGCGCCCAGGCCTGCGACCTGCAGTAGCGGGTCCGGCAGTTCCAGCAGAGCGGACCCGAAGTCCGCGGCCTGGTTGATAGCTTCGACCAGGAATCCTCCACCGTCCGGGGACACCAAGGGTGTGGCGATGATGGATCCGATGTCACGGATACGGGCCCGGATGCGGTCCAGGGAGCCTTCCATGGTGTCGCGCAGACCCTCTGCAGCACCATCGAACTGGTTCATCATGCCCGTGGTGAGAGCATCAATCGCGGTCTCAGCATCCAGGGCGCCGGCGGTGATCTGCTCTCGGATCTGGTTGCCGGAGACGCCCATGGCGTCACCGATCAGGTCGGCGGCGTTGATGCCCATCTGCCCCAGACGCTGGAGCTCCCGGCCAGTGATACGGCCCTGGCCCTCGACCTGGCCGAGGATGTCCACCAGCTGCATGATCTCGGCGTCACCGCCACCGATGGCGGCCACAGCGTTCTGGACACCCTCAAGCGTGGGGACGACACGCTCGGCTTCCATGCCGAAGGCCATGAGCTGCTGCTGGGCGGTGATCCAGGTGTCACGGGCGAACGGGGACTCGTCAGCGAACGCGTGCAGCTGCTCCATCTGGGCGGCGGCGGCCTCTGCGGAGCCTGCCATGGTCTCGAGCGCACGACCTGCTACCTGCTGCAGCGTGTTGTACTCGATGCCCGTCTGGATGACGTTCCCCATCAGCGCGGACAGTCCACCGCCCGCGATAGCCATGGCCCCACCCATCTGGTGGAATGCTGATGCATTGGCCTCAGCTGTCCCTAGCAGCTCGGCACCGTGCTGCTGGGCGTTGGCGAACCCCTGCCCAAGGCTAGTCAGCGCACCAGAGAATCCGGTGGAGTAAGACATCCCGGAGGCGAAGGAGGAGGACAGTCCGTCGATTCCGGCGGATGCCTGCTGAGCGATGGACCCGTGAGCCTGCATGGCAGCGGAGGCATCTTGCATGGCCCCTGCCGCGGTCTGCGACTGGGCGCCCACCGTGGCCAGCGTTCCCTCGAACTGCTGGGCTCCGGCCGATGCGGCCAGCATGTCCGCAGTCGCAGCCTGAGACTGTGCCCCCACGCTGGACAGACCAGCCGAGGCAGTCTCGGCTGATGCCCCGGCAGACTCGATGCCGGCAGAGGCATCCTGGGCGGCAGCAGACGCAGAGTCCATACCGCCGGCCATGCTCTCCGCGGACCCGGATGCGTTCTCCATGGAGGAGGCGGCACTGTCCGCACTGGAGGCGGCCTGGTCCAGGTCGGAGGCGACGCTGGTGTCCGCCGATATGCTGATGTCCCCGAGTCGGTCCGCCGCGTCAGCGACACGGGTAGCGGCCTGCTCGGCCTGCTGCATGGCAGACAGGTACGCCTGGATCTCTGCGGACAGCCTGACTCTCACGTCACGGGCCATGTCGGACCTCCTCGATATGCTGTTGAATATGAATCACTTGCAGAGGACGGGGATCGTGGCCGGTAGTGCACTGCTGCTTATTGGCTGCGCAGACAGTGGCACGGCGCCGAGTAGTCAGGGCACGGAAGTTGATGGCTCTACACGGGACATGAAGACCACCGAGGCAGCCACTGAGGAAAACTCCATGGAGGGCGTCGAGCCTGAGCTTCCGTGGTCTGTAGAGGCTGCTAGCGATTCCGCGACCATGCGAGAACTTTTGGTTCGCAATGGGCTCGAATGCCCGTCAGATGAGGCGGAATCTCACGAATCCGTTGATCATGACGACTTCCACTGGATCGACTGCGGCGACGCAGACGGGACGTTCATCTACTACGACGGATATATCGGATTCGACTCGTCAGAGGCGTTGATTCAGGACAGCTTCGAGACTGCTGTCAATGAGGGGAAAGGCATCGCTTGGACTGAGCATCATGCTGTACTCAGCTTGTCTGATGATCAACTAGAAACCGCTCACTGGGTGATGCAAGAGTCAGCCTTGGGCAAGTTAGACCCCAACCCCTAGTCGAACATGCCTGGCGGCAGGTTGATCACGTCCGGGTCCATGTCCGTGGCCGCCGACTGCTTCACCGGCATCCACATCACACCGTGATCCGGGATGCTGGACTTCTGCGCCTGCTCCTGCTTCTCCTCCACCACCGCGGAGGCGTGACACACCTCCCGCTGAGCCTGGAATGACCCACCAGACCGGCACACACTGCGCGGGTAGCCGCACTTCGGGCACAGCCCACGCTTATGCACCGTGTACGCCATCATCAGACGCAAGTTCCGGCCCCGAAGATCACCCTCCACTGCCCCCGGGTCAGCGACCATGAAATCAGAGGGGACCCGACCCCACTCCTGGGAGGCCTCACAGGCCAGTAGCCCTACACCTCCGTGCGGGGACGCGAGCCATTCCGTGAGAAAGGGCTATCAACACGGGGCGTCTTGTTCTGCGCCACCAGGTACGCCTGCTTCAGCTGAGCCCACTGCCCGCCGGCCAGGGGCCCTTCTGCGAGCTGCCGCCACTGGTCGGCGGTCAGCTTCTTCCCGTTGATGGTGGCGGCCTGCGCCAGGACCAGGGCGGTGCCCTTCACCGTCTCGGTGTACTTCCGCTTCTCCCCCGGGTACCGCTGCTTGAAGGTCTCCTCGATCTCCTCATGCTCAGCGTCAGACAGCGCGGTGACCTCCACCTCAGCCTTCGAGGCCCGGACCTTCTCCTCCAGCTCGTCGTGGCGCTGCTGCAGCTCCAGGAGCGGGTCAGCGTCACCCATGGTCGCGTCCGGGTCCGGTTCTCCCGTGTCCTGGGCCTGCAGCTGGTTGATCTCCTTGGCGACCTTGCGGGCCTCCTCCAGAAGGGACGGGTCACGGTAGATGGTGACGGTCTCCCGGGAGCGGCCGGCGTTGCCGGTGGCGAGCCATTCTTCGAGGTTGAAGGCGTCCAGGTCGGGCTTCAGCGCGCCAGTGTCCTGGGTGTCGGGGGTGGTGTTCTGTTCGGTCATGTCAGGCTCCTAGAGAGTTGAAAGTGGATAGTGTTAACCCCGCCACTCGCAACCAAGAGACAGGGGAAGTAATGGGTTACATGTATGTCCAGCAGCACGGCGCTGGAGTTATGGTCGGTGTGCCCGATGCCGCTGCCGCCGCGATGGAAGCCCTCGTGAAGAAGCGATTTGCAGAGGGCAAGGGCTTCATCATCGATGGACTCGGTGACAGCTCCTTTCAAGAGCCGAACTTGCCGGTTGAAGCTGGGGAGACCAGCACAGTCCTGGTGCATCCCAATGCCCATGTGGTGTTCACCTACAAGGAACCAACCTTGGAAGACGCCCAGGCGCAGATGAACATCATTGGCCAGTTCTTGGAAGAGTCGGGAACGATCCGACTATCCCAGGAGCAGGTCTAACGGCTCTTCGTTTCCCGCACCGGGTAGTGCACAGCGATGTTTTGCCGCTGGGGCTTGCGAACGCTCTTCAGCAGCACGACAGCTATCGTTGTCGCCGCGACAGCGGTGATCCAGTTACTCATGATCAGGCTCCTTGTAGCCAGGCTCTTTCAGGGGTGACCGTGGCCGGGAGCGAGCCTGACAAACTACTCCCGGCCACGGCGTCTATAAGGGGCGGTCAGGCGCCGGAGTCGCCGCCGGTGCCACCGGAGGCGGCGACCTCACCGTTCAGCTCGGCGCGGATCTCACGCACCGGGATCGGGGTCTTGATGTAGCCCTCCATGGTCTGCTGGCGCTGCCAGTTATCCACAGTCCCCCGGAACGCGGAATACTCGTCACCGGACTCCCAGTCCTCATCGAACCGCTTTCCGGTGTGGCGCTCCACGAAGGTGACCTCAGTGCCCTTGTGCTTCAGGGCCTGGAAGATCTCGTCGGCTTCCTCATCGCCCACGCCCGGGTTCTCCTCGTTGAAGAACCGGAACGGCTCGATGTTGCCCTCGAAGTTGGATCCGCCCAGGGTCTCGGGGGTTCCCTCCTCACACAGGGCGGCGTCAGTGGTGTCGGTGTCGGACTCGGTTGCGGAGAACCGGGTGCCATCACGGGTGACACGGCAGGACGCTTCGATGCCCTCGTTGAGGACATCAGCGGGGATGCCCTGAAGGGGGCCGGTGTAGCCCAGCAGGATGGTCAGCTTCTTGTGCTCCTGCGCATAGGTGCGCGGCGGGATCACGGTAGCCATTACTTGGCCTCCTTCTTCTCAGCAGCGGTGCTCTTCGCGGGCTCGGTGACCTGCTTGGTCTGGGTGGTCTTGGATCGGGTGGACGGCGCAGGCTCCAGCCAGGGGCTGCGCTCGATCACGTGCGGGAATTCGCGGACGATCTCGCCCGTCTTCTTGTTCTTGGCCTTGACTCGGCCATCACCGACGTGGTGCGACATGTGTATATCTCCTGATCAGGTGAAGGGGCAGTGCAATGGCCCCCACCGGTACCGGGAGGGGGCTGTCAGGCTCAGGCTTGGAGTTGGTCGGGTTATCCGATGAGGGACCAGTAGAAGTAGGTGTACGGGCGGTCCAGGTGCGGGTCATCATGGATGGGCTGCACTGGGTCGTCCTCGGTGGCGTGCCTCAGGGTGAACTGGCCGATCTGCAGGCCGGTCAGTGCCTGCGCTACACGGTCGATGGCCTCGTCGAGGTGGTTCTCGTTGTCCGCGAAGAGCAGGGTCTGGAACCGGTGGACCCGGGCGTCCAGCACCTGCTTGCCATCCAGGGCTGTGTCGCTTACTGGGACGGGGGTGCGGGTGCGAAGGATCGCACCCGGGAGGATGCGGCCCCACGCGTCTGTTGGGAGAGACTGGGCGGCCTTCCGCCGGTACACGTTCGGGGTATCCGCACCGTCGAAGGTGAAGATCTCTTCCAGCGGCTCCAGGATGGCCTGCACAGCGTCTGCGACGGTGAGGTTCATAGGACGTTCCTCCCTACCTGCGCCATGGCCTGTTCGAACGACGGAGCCACAGCCTCTAGGGCGCTTTGCATGAACATCATCGGCTCGATGTACACGGTTCCATGCTCCAAAAAGTGTGCGTAGCTCACCGCAGGAGCGACCTCGACGCTCATGCCGCCGCTGCCTTCGCGCATGTGCATGCTGGCCCGCAGTGCCCCGGTGTCTACCGGCGCGTTTGCTCTGGCGTGGTTCTGGATCGCGAGCCCGGAGGAGCGGACTACCTGTGAGGCTCTGGTGCGGACAGTGCGCTGGGCGGTGTTGAGGTCGCTGGCCAGTGCTCTGAGTTCTGCTCCGGCCATGATGTCCTCCTAGCCCTGCTGGGTGGTGTGCACCTGCACGTACAGGTCCCGATTGAAAGCCTCGGTCTCGTGGGGTGCGGACAGGATCTGCATGACCTGGCCCTCCAGGCCGGTGGCCTCGCGGTTGCCGGTGACCTGCAGCCGGTGGGCGTTGCTGTCCTTACCGGTCCGCAGGTCCGGAACGAGCCGGGCAGGAATCTGCACCAGATACGCCTGCGTATCGAACACCTGACCGCTGGCGGCCACAGCCTGCTGATCAGACAGCGCCCGGATACGTGCCGGCACGTAGTCCACGAGCACCGGGTCCACGGGGTCCGGCTGGTCTCCCCACGGGTCTGGGGCGGGGATGTCCGCCTGGGGTCGCAGGATCTGCACCCGGGAGCGCATGGCGGTCTCCACTGAAGGCTGGTGATGCTGTGACCACCCGTCCGGGATCATGCGGGTATTCGGCAGTGGCATCAGTACACGCCCCCTGTCCGGTACTCCTCACCCTCGGCCCGCCGTGATCCGCCGAAGGGGACCAGCCGCAGGGAACCGCCCTGCGCGGCCTCCTCCGCCTCAGCTTCGGCGTCGAAGTCCTGGGCCAGCCCGCGGAGCGCCTCAGCGACCGCCCGGCCGTCCGTCCTCAGATCTTGGGTGGAGATGACCTTGGAGACCAGCACCTCGGATGCGGCAATGATGCGTAGAGCACGGGCCGAAGCCCGGTTAGCGGACCCATCGAACGTCTTCAGCAGCAGCTCGAGGTCCTCATCGGACAGCGCCGGGTCATCCCCCATGTCGGAGATGTTCAGCCGGACCAGGGGCACAAGCTCGGAGTGGGCCATGATGACCGTCCTTCCTGGGGCCTGCGCCCCTGGTATCGGCTGCTATTCAGTTGGTGCGGTAGTTGGCCCGGGCTCAGCCCTGGCCGGTGGAGGCGAAGGTGCCCTGCGTGAAGGCAGGTGCGGCGCCGATGACGTACCGGCCACGGTAGGCCAGCGTGTCGTTGTCGAAGGAGCCCTCCTCGAATCCGACCTCGCCGCCGCCGATACGGTTGCCCTGGTTGTTCTGCACACGCAGATCAACGTCGGGGTGTCCGTTCAGGTAGGCGTGGACGAGTGCCGGGTTCTCGGATGCGCCGTTGGGCAGCAGGGCCCAAGCGGAAGTGCGCAGCTCCGGGGACAGGAGACGGCCGAACTCTCGGGACGCCTGGACGGTCACACCTGCCAGCGGGTTGGACAGCTCCCGCTGGATCTCGGTGCCGCCCTCGGTGGTGGTCTCCCGGATGGTGGAGACACCCACGATCTCCTGGGCGGTGCGCTCCAGGGTCGGGGGCACGACCAGCACAGCGTTGGTGGAGTCCACCAGGTCGTCGCCGCGGTGGTTCTCGGCGTGCGACAGGTGATCCAGAGCGGCGCGCAGGTTGGTGTGGCTCAGGGCCAGGTCGCTGACCTCGGAGAAGAGCTCACCGTTCAGCTCCCCGGCTCCGGGCTGACCGGTGACCAGGTTCTCGTACACCTTCCGGTTGCGGGTGTTGGCGGCGCCGCGGCCCAGCAGTCCGGGGAAGTCGGCCAGGCTGGAGAAGTCGCCGGAGAGGAACAGCTCCCAGGTGATCGGGTAGACCCGGCCGGTCTTGCCGACTCGGAACTCGATCTGGGTCTCGGCGAACGGGTTGTCGGTCTTGTACTCCTCACCCTCGGCCACGTCCTCGAAGTAGGTCTCTCCGAAGATGTCGCGCAGCCGCTGGACCCGGAAGTCGTTCACACCCTGACGGGTGGTGATCGCGGTGGTCTCATCGGAGACCGCACGGTAGGCGGCGCGAGCCTGGATCTCGAAAGCCGAGCCCAGCAGGGTCGGGAAGTCCGAGGTGGAGAATGCCTCCTGAAGCATGGCCTTGTGGGTGGGGCCACCGTTCAGGGCCTGGTTGAACAGGCGTGCGGCTTCCTGGACTGCCTTCTTGTTGGGGGTGCTGGCCGCCGGTGCGGACTCCAGCACATCCTTCATAGTCTTCGCCATGATGGGGTGTTTCCTTTCTAGAGTGTGCTGGGGTCAGGCCGCGCCGCCGGTGTCGCCACCGGAGATGGGCTGCAGGTAGCCGAACGGGGCAACCTCGAGCGTGCCGCCGCCGGATCCCTTCTCCCCCAGGGCGATGCCGTAGGGCTGGTCACCGGCGGTCATAGTCAGGCCGGAGCCACCCAGGTACACCACGTCGCCGGGGGACGCTGCGCCGGTGACAGTGAAGTCTGCCGAGCCGATGAGCTTCACCGTGGCGCGGGGATCGCCCGGGATGGATGCCTCGATGACGTTGCCGTCGCGGTCGTACTCGACGCCGTGCGGGTCAGTAACTGCCAGGCCGGCGATGTTGCCGACCACCACCGGGTCACCGGAGCGCACGCCGGCGCCCACGGGCAGGGTGATGGAATCAAGTGCCTTCGGGTAGCGGATGTTCAGTGCCATCAGCGACGGCCCTCCTCGAGGATTGTGAGGACGTCATCTTCAGTGACGTCCTGGTCTGCGGACTCTGTGACAGGGGTGGTGCCCCCGAAGCCCTCCACCTTGGGGGCACGGTCGGACTCGGACAGTTCTGCGGCCATCTCCTCGGCCTCAGCCTTGAAGGCGTCGGCGTCGAACTCAGCGCCGCGGATGGCGTTCTCGACCAGGCGTGCCTTCAGCTTCGGGGCGGTGATGCCTTCGAACGCGGCGGCGACGATGGCGTCTGCTTCGACCCGGCGGGTGGACTCGGCCAGCTGTGCCTCGGCCTGTTCGGCGCGGTTGACCGCCTCGGTCTTCTCAGCTTCGAGCGTCTCTACGCGCCCGGCAGCTTCCTGGAGCCGGGACAGCTCCGATTCGGTGATCTCAGCCATGCTTGTCTCCTTGCGGTCGGCTGGGTGTGCGGTCTCCACTGCGGGCGCGGTGGAGCTGTCAGGCTCAGGACTGGTGGCGACTGTCTCGGCCGCGTGGCGGGGCTGGTAAGTGCCCCCGTTGCGCTCGATGAGCTCCCGGCGGGTGGACTCGAGCAGCTCGATCACACTGCCCCGGTCTGCCTCCTGCAGGACCTTGCCGCCTCGGCCGGCGCGGGTCACCAGGTCCACCGACTGGGCCTCAGTGATCCGCTGGATGGTGCCGTCGTCTGCCTGCTCGGCGACGGCTCGGATAGACAGGCCGATATCGCCGGACCGTTCCCGCACGGCGTCGGCCAGGGACGGGTAGGGCTTGTACCGGGCCTCGAGTGCGCGGGTCTGCTCGTTCCACACCGCGTCAGTGGTGAGGGTGCCGGAGAGGTCCATCACCGACCGCTCTGGGCGTTCCATGGCCTCGGTGGCGGTGGGGTGGTCCATGTAGACGTGTAGGCCCTTGTGGAACACGTTCTCTTCAGCCGCCAGCCGGAGCGTGTCTCCCGGGTACTTGCCGGACGAACCGGTGCCCTCACTGATGATCTGGACCAGCATGGACCCGTCCGCGGCGGTGGTCAGGGTGCCGGCAGATTCTTTGATCTCCACGGTCATGTTGGGCCTCCCCGTATTCTGTTGGGATGGGTAATAAGTGGTTCTCGCATCTGGTGGACGACAGCGCGTCTTACTGCGGCAGGTGTGGTGGTGCACTGAAGCTGGCCGGTATTGACAGGTCGGTGACCCCCACACAGGTGCTATCGGTGTGTGAGCTGTGCGAAACCCCACACGCCTCGGTCAGAGGGCGCTGACCGGCGTCGGCTGCCAAGAGGGCCGCCAGTCCGGGTTCTCCCGCCGTTGAGCCAGGTCCTCCCACTGGAGGTCGCCGTTCTGCCATGCCTGGTAGCGGGTGGGACCCATCATGGTGCGCTGTGACTGCTCGTCGAGGCTGTTGAAGAACGCGAGCCCGTCACCGTCGCTGATGACCCCGGGCGGCTCCGGCACTCCCTCGATCCCCAACTCGGACCAGGACTTGAGGGCCGCCACGCTAGTGCACCGACAATTCGGGTGACCTTCAGGGCCGAACTGCTCCGGCGGGTGCAGCGTGCCGTGTTGCACAGCGCACGCGATACAGGTGTCGGCATCGAGTGTCGCCATCCACCGCCACCCGTCGGCCACATCCGTATTGGCCTCCAGGGTGAGCATGTCTGCCGCCCGGGCCGCATCAAGCTGCTCTGTCCGGGCGATGGTCATCGCCCGTCCGAGGCCACCGGTGAAGCCACGCTCAGCGTCGCGGATCATCCGGTGGGCTGTTGCCCTCGGGTTGTCGCCCGCGGCCATACCCCGGGTGAGTGCCTGGCGCATGGTGCGCTCCATGTCCTCGGTGAGCGGCTGGGTGCGGGAGACGATGCTGCCGGTGGTGCGAGCCACCATTGCGGCCAGGGCGTCCTCATCCACTGCGGAGAACGCGACCCGTGCCCCGCTGTTGCCGGGTGGCAGTTGGGTGCGCAGCTGGTCCAGGGTGGCGGGCGGCTGGGCCTGGACGATCTCTTCGATGTCCCTGCCGATCCTCTCCCCCGCGTAGGTGGAGAGCTCTTCCACCCGCTCGTGGGTGATCTGCAGGGACTGCTGCAGCAGCTCGGAGCGCTCCAGGTGCGCGGTGGTGACCGGTGCGCCTGTGGTGGCGTGGTCCAGCAGTTCGGCCAGGGTGCGCCGATACTCGGGCTCCAGGGTGTCCCAGGCGTCGGCCCACGCGTCAGCCAGGGCCAGGACGGTGGTGTCGTTGAGCTCAATCAGCTCCTGCCGCCGTGCCTGAGCGAGGCGGCGGGTCTCATCGTTGATGCTCACCGGCTGATCACTCCCTCTGGTTGAGGTTGCCTGACCGTCCCGCCCGTGCGGCTCGCATGGCCGCGGCTCCTTCGGCTTGTTCCACTGTGGCCTGCGGGTGGATGAAGTTCCCGGCGTCGTCGGTGAACTGGGAAACGATCTCGTCCACGTCCCGCACCCTCAGCGCACGGAGCAGCAGCCGCATAGTCGTCGCCGGAGGCATCTTCTCGGTGGCGTCAGCCTGGGCGATGGCCTGGGTGAGGGTCTCCACCGGTGTGTCATCCAGCGGCGGGAACGCGATGGTGAGTGTGCCCTCGCCGCCGGGCCATTCCACCCGCCGGTGGTCACCCACCTGGACCACGTGGCGACGATACTTCCGAAGCCTGCCCTGGGGTGCCACAGCGGCCTGCAGCATCACATACTCCAGGATCTGCCGGCGGGCCTCCCGCCACACCTCCTGCTTCGCCTCCATGATCAGCCGTGTCGGAAGGTTCAGCGTCTCCGCCACAGCCCTGGCACCGGTCTGGCCCGGGTCGGACATGAGAGTGGTGACCGGCAGGCCCAGCGCGGCAGCGACCATGGTGGCAATAGGCCGGGCGGACTCACTGTCGATGGTCGCCCCGGTCTTCGGCATCGGCACAAGGTCGGTGTCACCGGTGAGGACAGCGGACCCGCCTGCCCCGTTGGCGTCGAGCCCGGCCATCTGGGCGCGCATCTGCTGCGACTGGGAGGCGTTCTTGCCGGTGGCCTTCCACGCGATCCGGGACAGCGCCTTCACCAGTCGGTGCCAGTCGTGCAGGAACTCGGAGTACATACGAGCCCAACCCACAGCTGAGAATGCGTCGGCGGTGCCCCACTGTTGTCCCTTCAGCTGGTTCACAGCCACGTGGTAGACCGGGGTGTCCCACTGGACCGGCGCGGTCTCGTTCGGCCCCACAGTGACCCGGCGGTGCCGAGTACGCGGGGCGTGCCGCAGCGCCGGGTAGGCGGCCTTCCGGACCATGGTGCGCCCAGCTTCGGGCACGTACTCGGACCACTGGCGGACGTAGAACTGCACCGTCTCCCGGTCCCCGGGGGCGGTGATCATTCCGGTGATCTCTTCCATCGGGATGTCCCGGATGGTGACCTCACCGGACATGGGGTTGGTCGGCAGGGCGAAGAACACGTTCCCGTCAGTGCCCAGGGCGATCTGGTTGCGCTCCTGGGCTTGGGCACCGGAGAAGACTTTCCGCACGCTGGGGTCGTCCAGCCAGTCCTGCACCACACCGTTGGTCGCCTCGTCATCGGTGGACGTGCCGACGCCCTGACCGAACACGTAGGCGGAGACCAGGTGCAGGCCCCGGCGGATCAGCGGGTTCGCGATGGCCATGACCCGGTGCTGCTCAGCATGAGCGATGATGCCCTCGCGGGACATGTCACGCTCACCCTGCATGGTCAGCTGGGTCCATCCCCGGTCCTCACGCTGCAGGTCCTGTATGGATTCCTGCAGCTGCTCGATCTTGAACAGGGCTGTGGCGAGCTCTCCGGTGTGCTGGGTGGTCTCCTGGACTGGTGCTGTCACCTTCGACCACCTCTTCTCTATGGGTGCGTGTGGGGGTTACCAGGCCCCGGCGATCAGGGCGTCGTCTTCGTACTCGTCAGGCTCAATGATCTGGCCGATGCCACCGTCGATTCGGTCCTGCAGGAGCGCCTTCACCGCCTGGGACAGGGCGTCCACAGTGTCGTCATGGGCCGCGTTCGGGAAGTTCATCGCCTCTTCCAGCAGATCCCCGGCACCGGGCAGCAGGCTGGTCTCTGGGATGACCACGTTGCCGCTCATCACGTACGGTGCGATGGCGTTGGCTCGGGCGTACTTGGAGCCCTGCGGCTCCACTGGAATGATCCCGGGAACTTCAGAGCGCAGCATGCTGATGACCGCGGGGCCATTGGCCTTGTCCTCCACCAGAATCCCGTACGCCTGGGGGTATCGGGCGTGCATCCGTTTGATCGCGTCGATCGTGGTGGTGAAGTTCATCCGTTCCCGCACCTGATCGATCAGGTAGACGGTTGATCCGATGCGCAGCCATACCTGGCCGACCACGTAGTCGGAATCCTTCGCGTCCTTGAAGGTCAGATCCCAGGACTGGATGAGCTCGTGATCGTCCCTTGCCCCAACGCCAGGCAGGTGACGCACTCCGTCGCCGCGCTCGGTCCACATGGGGTGTGTGTACCGGTGCCAGTCGTCGGTCTTGGGGAGAACGCCGCCTTCGTCCGGTGAGGGCCGGCCTTGGTAGAGGGCGGCCCAGGTGCGGGGGCTGGTGTTGCGTTCCCGCTGCTCCCACTGGGCACGGTTCCGCCCGGAGGGGATGCGCAGGTACTCCCCCGGCTCACGGCCGAGCGGGTCTGTTTCGCCCTTCTCGGGCCGGTGGTCGGCTTTGGCAGGGATGTTGGTGAATTCCCACTCGTCGCCGTTCTCTGCCAGGAGGCGTCCTGCTAGGTCGCGCTGGTCCCAACGCGTCTGGATGACGACTACGGGAGCGCCGGGTGACAGGCGGGTCTGTGCGGTGGTGTTCCACCAGTCCCAGAGGCGTTCCTGGTAGGTCTTAGACGCTGCTTGCTCTGCGTCCTTCACCGGGTCATCGATGATGAGCAGGTCCACGGGGCGGCCGGTGAGCGCGCCGCCGACGCCAACGCTGTACACGCCGCCCTGGTATCCGGTGACCATCCACTCTGATTGGGATGACACGTCGTCGCGGACTTTGAGCATGCCGAGCTTGTCGGCGTTCTGGCGTATGTCGTCACGGATGGTGCGACCCCAGCGGCGGGCGACGCCCATCTCGTAGGAGGCGATTGCGATCCGTGTGTCTGGGTTCTGGGTGAGCGCCCAGAGTGCGAACCGCCTGGCGGCGAGTTGTGATTTTCCAGACTGCGGTGGAACGGAGAGGATCATGCGGCTGTCGGGCCGGTTGTAGAGGTCGACTAGTCGGTCGTTGATGTAGTCGATGACTGGTGCGCGCCGGTGTTTGGGGTCGAGTTCGTCGGCCATGTCCGCGGGGCTGTCCCAGCGCTTGGTGGGCGGATCGAATCGTTGGGCCACCAGCTCCCACAGATCCGTTGCCGACGTCATGGAGGCCTCCTATGCGGCCGCCCTGTCTGCCGTGTTGTGGGTGAAGAGGCGGTTTCGCAGGTCGATGGCGGCCTGCTCTGCTTCAGCGATGGTCTCGTATACGCCGCCGTAGTATTCGCGATAGTTGTGCTTGACCCTCACGCGCCATTTGTCGCCATCTCTGGAGACGCCGCGGACGCCGGATGCGTTGCCCCGGTACGCGCCGCGCAGGTTCTCCATGTTCTGCTTCCGGGTGGTGACCCGTAAGTGCACCGGGTTGGCACAGGCGCGGTTTCCGCAGATGTGGTCCAGGTCTGTGCCGGCAGGGATGGGGCCGTGGTGGCGCTCGTAGTTCCAGCGGTGGACTCTGACGACGCGCTGCCCGTCCCAGATGACGCCATACCCGTTGGGTCGGATCGCTCCGGTCCAGATCAGGCAGTCACCTTCCCGCTTGGTGCGGTGGGCGAAGGATGCCTCTGGGGACTTGAAGATGCGGCGTTTGGGCGCGGTAGGGTTGGGCACTGTCATCACATCTCCTACATGTGGTGGCCGTGTCCCCGGCTGTTGGCGCAGTGCGGGGACTTTCTCTATGCGGTTTGGGTCGGCGGTGCCGGGATCGAACCGGCCCCTGATACCCGTATCGGCGTCATCGCTTGTGGTGGACGAGAGGCCGTGAGATACGGGAACGCTCCCCGTTGGAGCTGACCGCCGTGTTGGGTTGGGGCGCAGGTGCACCTGGCGGTAGAGGAATCGTGACCGCGTCGTGGGTGCCCTTCAGGATGAGCGCCTGTTGACGCCCCAACCTTCTGCATCTGTACGGGTTCATGATCACGGGGCGCTGGGCCGTGTCGTGGCATGAAAAAAGCCCCGCCGTGTGGCTGGGGCTTGATAGGGTTCGGTCCCCCTTGGGGGCACTTTTCCGAACTTATGTTCTATCCTAGCTCACTTGCTCTCATGCTGCACGCTCTTTCTTGTGGCGTGTGCCGCCGTGGTTGGCGCGCTTGGTGGTCATGGTGTCGTATACCTGGGCCATGGTGTAGAGGCTGGTGCCGTCGGGGGTGGCCCAGAGGGTGCGGAGGTCGCCACGCCTGGCCCACCGTTTGGCTGAGGACAGGGAGATCTTGAAGCCCGCACTGGTGAGGGCTTTGACGATGATGGCCAGGGGTGCGGCTTGTTCCCATGCGCTGCTGACGGCGGCTTGCATGCGCTCTGCCTGGTGGTGGGTGGTGCCGCAGGTGTCGCAGCGGGCTTCGGGGCGGTCTTTGATGCCGCGTACGTCGCCGGGGCACTCCTCCCCTGTCTCCTGGTCGATGGTGCGGCAGGTGCCGAGGAGCACCCGGTCCGGCGGCAGGTCCACTACCATGCGGCACCGCTGGTAGGCGTCGAGGATCTCGTCTGTGAGCTGGCCGGAGTCGGTGCGGCTGCGGATGTTGTTGAGGTGCCCGAGGATGCGCCGGGAGTAGCTCACAGCGTTGCTGGTGCCGTGGTCTTGTTCGAGGGTGTCTGCCCAGGCGCGCAGCACAGCGGTGAGGTCCTCCCCCGGGTCACGGGCGGCACCATTCACCGGCTCGGCGGGGCCTGCGTGGGTGGCTCCTCCTTCTTGGCCGGGACGGGTAAGGACGTCCTCCCGGGCGAGGGTGGTGAGGAGCTCTCGGGAGAGGCCAGGGATGTCTCGGAGAGCTGTTTCGAGGCGTTCGAGGCAGGTGTGGCAGATGGTGATGCCTGGTGGCAGGTTGCGGGTGTTGCGGCAGTAGGTGCATTCAGTGGTCATGGTCGGCTCCTTCGTGTCACGTGGTCGAGGTTGAATCCGATGCGGGGACGGCGGCGCTCCTCTGGGTCTTCTGACCAGTCCTCGTCCCTATGTGGGGCGTCGGCGTTGAGCTCGTCCCGCTGGTGTTGGCCGGTGGCCTCCACCAGGGACGGCGCTAGGTCCACTTCGCGGGGCGGCTCCTGGGGATTGCGCAGGTCCTCAGCGTGGGCTTCGAGGCAGGCGCAGACGGCTCGGTACAGGCGGATCATTCGCTGTCCTCCATCGCCGGGTCGGGGTCTGCTATCGGAATGACAACGGTCTCTGTCCTGTAGCCCTGGCCGTTCGCGTTCAGGTAGCGAGCCTTGGTCCACCCGTTCTCTGTCCACATCTTGTAGCGCACCACCTTGACCTCGTGGGCGGTGATGGTGACTGACTTGATCTCATCGGCCTGCAGGTCCAGGTTCTCTAGGCCGAGGATGAGTTCTTGCCTGGTGATTGCCTCTGGTAGCTGAGCGTTTGCGTTGGGCAGTCCGTCGTAGATCATTCACTTCTCCTCTGCTACGAGCCCACGCAGCACCTGCGGGACGATGGTGGGTACTTTCTTCTGCTGCTCCGCGGACAGCTCCAGGGCGTCCAGAATCCTGTTGATAGCCCCGGCCAGGTGCACCGCCTGCGCCTCCTGCAGCTCGATCTGCCGGCGCTCCACACCAGCCTTGAGCGCCAGGGCGGAGTACTTGGCCAGCTGGTCCTCAGCCTCCCTGAGTAGCCGCCACCAGATGTTCGCCTGGGACTCGTGGGTCTTCACATCCACCGGGCCCTGAGCGCCGATGCCCTCATCATGCTTCGACACGCCCCAGGTGAGGGACTCGGAGCCGCCCTCCCCTGGGTCGGGGTCAACCTCCTGCACCTTCTGGCGGAGCCATAGGGTCTCGGCGTGTTTCCACTTCACAAGCTGAAGCAGGGCCTCTGCCGGGTCCACGTCGTCCTGGACGTCACCCAGGGTCTTCAAGATCGTCTCTGCCTGCGCCCGGGCGGCGGCTTTCTCAGTCTTCCCGCCGTGCATCCGGCAGCGCCTGGCTCCTTGGACTGGTGGGTTGGGGCAGGTTCCGCCGTTGCGGGTCTTTGCCCCGCATGGTTCTCGCATGGGGTCACCTCGTTTCTCAGTGGTGCATGGGGATCAACGTCGTGGGGTTGATCGGATGTTCTTCAACCGTGTGGGGTTGCTACCAGTTCCTCCCTCCCGGGTTCAGGGCTTCGTGGATCTCTCGTGAGGCCCAGTGGCGTGGTCGCCAGACGGCTACGTCTCCGCCGGCCTTCTCGATGACGGCCATGGCGTCACGCTGGGCAGGACTGATCCGGCCCTTTTCTGTCTTCAGCTCACGGAGGAGGATGCCGTGCTCTGGATGCGCCATGTACAGGTCGGGAAACCCGGGTGTGCTCCTGTCACTCCGGTAGGTGTGGTAGACCCACCAGCCGAGTTGTCGGGCGAGGTTGATGACCTGCTGCTGGAAGGTCTTCTCTGGCCACTTGCTGATCTGCTCGAGCCGCCAGTCTGCTGCGGTGGTTGTGGGCATGTGGGCCTTTCTGGGCATGAAGAAGCCCCCACCGCATGGAGGGGGCTCTATGGTTGGGCGGTTATGCTCGGTGCATGATTCTCAGGTCGATTTTGATGAGGCTGGGCCGGATGTTGTTCCGGCGGTTGCGTCGTGGTGGCCAGCAGCAACCGCGACGGAGGTAGCTAGGCCCGGCATGAGTAAGGCCCCCACCGTGTGGTGAGGGCCGGTGCTGGTGTGCGTCGGGCTACTTGGCTCGCTTCTGACCTTCGTCGAAGATCTTCTTGGCCATCTTGCTGATGTCCTGTTGGGACTGTCCGGGCGGGAGATTCTTGCGGAGCTCGGCTTCAATCTCCTGTAGGTTCTTCTTCTTGTCTGCCATGGCTTCCTCTCTCGGTGCTGCGGCGCAGTTGCGCCTATGCTCAGGTTACGGCGACGGCCGCTCCTCCTCGATCACCAGCCCGGCGGCTTCGAGCGCGGCGCGGACCATAGAGAACTCCAGGTCCATTCCGTCGTTGAAGACCTCGATATCCACGGCACCGTCGCGTGCGTACTGGCAGAGCATCGCGTTCGCCGCCGCCGCAGCCTGCTCCAGCTGCTCCGCGCTGATGGTGCGACCTGCGATGAAGCCGTGCTGGAACCCGAGGTTGGCCCCTTCGCTCGGGTTGTCGGGGAATACGTGGTCTGCTTTGGTTTCGGCTTCCATGTTCAGGCGTTCTATTGCTTTCTCCCGGTCAGTGCTCATCGTTGTCTCCGTTCTCGAGGCCCTCGGCTCGCTTCCTGAGCCATTGAACGTCTGCATATCGCTCCGTGTGGCTGAAGGTGGGCTGTGGCCTGCCGATGTAGTTGTTGACGTCCGCCTGGGTGCTCTCGTCCAGTCGCTCGGCGGCTTCTCTCAGCGCCTCGGCCTTGGCCTTCCGGATCTCCTCGGCGTACCAGCGATCAAACAGTGCTCCTGCATCGCCTCTAGCCATACCTTCGAGCAATCCCTCCAAGTCAATGGGCTGATAAGCGATGTACGTTGAGCGCACATCTTCCCTCGTCGGCGTGCGATCACTCATCATCTTCTCCTGTCAGCTCGTTGGTTAGGGCACGGACGGTCGGGCAGGGCCATTCGGGTGGTCCGGCCAAACTGGCGGCGTCCTGCATGTCAGCGCATTCGCCACAAGTCCAGTCCTCGACCAGTTCGTGGCAGTAGAACTCCCCGGCATCGTCATCGGATTGGATGTGCTCTTCGCGGTGCTCTTCGTCGGTGTTGGTGCAGTCGTCCTCGTGGCCGTATAGAGGCACCTTCCGATGCTCCTTCAGCACCGCCTCTACGGCGGCGACCAGGCGCGGCACGTCAGCCTGGGATCGCTCTAGGTCGGAGATCTGGTCAAATGCGTCCCCCTCCCACTTAGAGCGGTCGAACCGTGTCTTGATCTGGTCCAGCGCGTCCTTCAGGTCGCTCATGCGTCCTCCTCGGGCAGGTACAGGACGGTGAGCGGAGCATGACTGAGCGCCAGTGAGCTGGAGATCTGACACGTCGCTCCAGTCGTCCACCAGCCTTCACTGCCCTGCTCGAGCGCGTCACCGTAGCGCCCTCGGAGGATGGCTTCCTTCGGCAACTCCTCCAGCTGCTCCAGGGTGCTGATCGTGTCGCCCACCTTCACCGTCTCCGGCTCCTCGGCGGGGGTGTCCTCCAGCAGGACGAGGGTGGCAGTCGGGAGGATGTCTCGTCGCTGCGCCCCGCGGCCAATTCCAAACCCGTTAATTTGATGATCGCGGAAGACACGACCGGTGACCCACTTCGCGGGGTTGCCTCGGAAGGCGACCGCGATCCACTGCCCCTCCTCCAGCTCGTCGGTGGGGATGACGCGGGGCACGGTGTCGCGGTTTGCGAGCTGCGCTTTCAGTTCGTCCACACGGGAAGCGAGCTCGGTCTGGTCTCGGTTCAGTCCGTCGCGCTCACGTTCCAGTTCCAGGTAGCGCTGCTCTGCGGTTTCCAGCGCTTTCGCCTTGCTCGTCGCCAGGTTCTCCAGCGCATCCAGCTGGTCGGTGATCTCGCGGCGGATCTTGCTGATGCTTTGCAGCGGCGTGCTCATGATGTGGTCCTCTCGGTTTCTTGTTGTGCGCCCGTGGGGGAGCGCTGCGCGGCCTCGCAGGCCGGTCGGGTGGGTGTATGGGGTCGCGGTGCTCCGCATCCCTGTGGGCATAGAAGGAGCCCCGCCATGTTGGCAGGGCTCGAGGGTGGTGCGCGGGTCAGCTGCTTCGTGGGTCTCGGATGGTGGCGTAGTGGCCCCAGAAGTCCAGGGTTGCCTTCCCTGGTCGCCCGTGGCGGTTCTTCGCCACCCGGAAATCGATCTCGTGCATCTTGTCCGGGTCATCGGCCAGACGGTGCAGCAGGATCACTGCGTCACTGTCCTGCTCGATGGCCCCAGACTCCCTCAGGTCCGCCAGTTGTGGAAGCTTGTCCTCCCGTTGGGCGCTTCCGCGGTTCAGCTGTGACAGCAGGATCACTGGCACCTGGTGCTCTTTGGCCAGGATCTTCAGCTCCCGAGTGAGACTGGCGATGTACTCGTGCCGTGGTCGCTTGTCGCCTGGTGGTGACTCGATCAGCTGCAGGTAGTCCAGCACCACACCGGCCAGGGGCGCACGCGTCCGAGCGGCGGCGGTGACGAAGCGTCGGATCTCACCGATGGTCGCGTTGGGTCGGTCCATGATGGTCAGCGACAGCTTCTCCAGGGCCGGGACGGCGTGGGCGATCTTGTTCCAGTCGTCCTCGGTCAGCTCCCGGTCCCTGATCCTCCCGAAGGGCACCTTCGCGGCGGCGCTGAGCATCCGGTTATGCAGCTCGGCGGTCGACATCTCCAGGCTGATGAACGGCACCGAACCGTGTCGGGCCAGGGCGGTCGCCAACTGGACCCCGGCCACGGTCTTGCCTGCACCCGGGCGGGCGCCGATGGTGTACAGGGCGCCCGGGATGAGACCGCCCAGCATGTCGTCCAGCGATGGCCACGGGGTGGGGATGTACTTCCGCTCCGATTCGAGTTCCGCCAGCGATTCGGCCAGAGTCTCCTCGGTGAACCTCACTGGGTCCAGCGCGGCGGCCGGGGTGATCCCATCCAGGGCCTTCTGGGCTTTCTCCTGGATCTGCTGTGGGTCCGCGTGGGAGTCCACCATCACCCGGATCTCGTTGGCTGCCTGAAGCGCTCTGCGCCGTGCGGCTCCTTCGATCACGATGTGGGCGTAGTACTCGGCGGAGGACGGCGTGGCGGTCCGTGAGGCCAGCGCGTGCAGGTACCCGCTATCGACGCGGGCCTGATGCTTGATCAGCTCCTCCGCCACCGTCACCTGGTCCGGGGGCACTCCCCGAGCTTTCAGAGTGAGGGCGGCGTGATGGATCTGCTCGTGCTGGGGGCTGGCATAGTCCGCCGGCTCCACGGTCAGGTAGTCCAGGACCCGGCCAGAGCTGAGGAGGATCGCGCCCAGGAGGTTCCGCTCCGCTTCGGCGGTGTTCTCAGAATGGGAAGACGGGCTCCCCTCTGGTGGCGCGCTGTTCAAGTTTCTCCTCCGCTCGTCGGTAGTCGTCTTCGGTGTAGTCCCATGCGGACCGGGATGGCTGCTGGGATGGTGGTGGTCCGGGCTTCTCCTTGATGAGCCATTGGGTGAAGGCGGCGTTCCAGTTCACTGCGCGACGGTCGTGGGCTTCTGCGTGTGCCCTGAATGAGGCCGCCACCTGGTCCAGGTCCAGGTTCTTCTGCTCGGCGCGTGCCTGGTGCTCTTTCGTGGGCGCCCAGTCGGGTGGCAGAGGGGTTGATGGCTTCTTGCGCCCGTGCTCTCTGTCTTCTTTAGAAGACGTAGATGTAGCTGTAGTTGTGTGCAACCCCAAACCTTGGGCAGAGCTTGGGGGAAACTCTGCCCCTGTGTGCAACCCCAAATCTTGGGCAACGTTTGGGTCAAACGTCGGGCAAGGTTTGGGTGAAATGAAGTCTTCGATGGGTGCCGATGGCTCCCCCAGTAGGTTCACCACACGCTCATGCTTCAACCCCGCCCAGTCATGTCCGGCATCCACCAGCTTCCGCAGCTCATGGATGATCACCGCCCGGATCTCCTGGGAGGCGGTGGCCCCATAGGCGTTCACCATGGACACGGTGAGGCGCGGCTGCTTCAGCAGGCCGTCATGCTTCAGGAAAGACCTCACCAACACCTCTTCGGTGTCCTCATCGATGAGGATGAACCGCTTGGACTCCAGTGACCTTCCGACCTCCTCAACGTGGTCGCCGGTGCTGTCTGTGGCCAGCTTCGCCAGTCGCTTGGGCCGCCATTCAGCCACCCCCGCGTAGCTGAGACTGTCGTGGGTCAGCAGCGTGAAGTAGAGGCGCTGCTCTGCCTCTGTGAGGTCGCGGAAGTCCTGTGATATCCAGATGTCCAGCCTGATATTTGCCAGCTCCCTAGCCATCAGGGTGTCCCCTCCTTTCGTGATGCTTCTCGGATCGTCGCCTTCACCTCGGTGTCAGTCACGCCGTGGCGCAGGGCTATGCGCGTGTAGTGCGCCACGGATCGCCGGTTCACTTGGCAGTCGTTGTGGGCCAGCTCGGTGGCTGCCAAGTCCAGGTAGTACAGCGACCAGGCGCGGACACTGATCTGGCGTTGTTCCTGCGGGGTGATGATGCTGTTCAGTTCCATGTGTGCACCTCCTTTCGGGCATAGAAAAGCGCCCTCTGTGGGGCGCGTGTGGGACGTTGGGTCAGGTTTTCTGCCAGCCGCTGTGCGGAGTGTGCTCCCACCCCTCATTCCGCCAGCAGTCGGCGCACATGCGCCGTGGGTCGTCTTGGTAGACGCGGGGGTTGAAGATGATCCGGCCTAGGAAGATCACCAGCGGCTCCCGGTCCCCCTTGGTCAGGATGTGGCCGCAGCCGTCGCACTGGATCACCCACGGGTCAGTGGACTTGATGCCGTGCACCATGCCTGGCTCGTCGGGCAGGGTCACCGTGAACAGGGCGTCCTGGTGGACGGTGGTCACTCGTCCACCCATTCGACGGTGAACTCACGGGCGCCCAGGAGCGTGTCTCCCTTCTCTCGGCTCCGCACGGTCACTTCTGGTGACATATGGCCCGTCCAGAGCTCGTATCCCGTGTGCTCCTGCCCCTCGGGGGTGGTGATCTTCCAAGGCACGGGGCCTCCTCTCAGAACAGCACCAGCTGCTCAGGTTCAGTTGGTGCAGCAGGCGCGGTGGCCCTGCGCATGTACTCGGCGGGGTCTTCGCCCCGGTTGACCGCATGGATGAGGCGGAACCCGCCACGGGCGTCCACCTCGGTCCAGGCCGCGGCCCAAGCTCGGGACAGGAGCGGCAGAGGGAAGTCCGTGCGATGCTCGGGCAGGTCGCCGTCCAACATCCGCGTCATGCAGCAGGAGGCGGACAGCACCTCCACGGGTGCGTACCGGTCGGGGTAGAACGCGGTGGTGACCAGCTGCCCGGACCCGCAGTCACACGTGGGCCAGTCGTGCCACCCCTCTGGGGCGTCCGGTACGGGGCCAGCCCTTCGTGCCAGCCAATGACCACAGCAGCGGGACTGGTAGTGACTGTGAGCAAGCATGGCCCGGCAGGCGTCCAGGTCCACGCCGTGCTTGATGCCCCAGTCGTTGTCATCCATACGGCACTCCCCGCAGAGCTGACCCGGCCAGCCATTCGGAAGCTGGGCGGGGCCGATGGTCGGTTCCGGTGTCCCGGTGAAGTCGCTCATGTCTCCTCCTGCTGGAGCGCGATCCTGCATGCGAAGCAGATCAGGCGCCGGTACAGCACGACGACAGCCTCCACATACTCGGGAGACAGAGCCGTCATCAGCTCGCCGCAGCGTCGGCACGTATAGCTCATGGTCGCCTCCGCCCATCTGGTCGCCGGGTGTCAGGCCAGTAGATCTCCAGATCCGTGGCCAGAGACCGCTCAGCAGCAGCCTTCGACGCCTTGCGCATGTCCTCGGCGTGGTGGGAGCACTGCCAGCTCTTCGAACAGGTGCCCCAGGGATTCCAGCAGCAGGTTCGGCGGCATGGGGTCGCTTGAATGTGGGGTGCCATCACCACTCCTCCAGGTAGAGGCGTTCATCTTCACCGTGGTTTCGGTCCTCCCGGCGTCCGATGTCATGCATCAGCCGGTCTCGCTTGTAGTGCTCGGTGTCGCGTCGGATCATCAGCAGCCCGGCCACCAGGACGGCGGCCAGGATCGCGATGAGCACCCACATCAGTGGGTAGTCCATAGGGGTGGTCCTCTCATCAAGAAGTCCCCGGCCAGCAGCGCCAGCCGGGGACAAAAGGAAAGCCGCCCCACAAGGAGCGGCTACGGTTGCGGTTTAGAGGGGTGCGGAAAGGGAGAAGCGGATCAGAACGGGGGCTCGCTGCTTCCCGGGGTGTCCCAGGAGCCTCCGCCGGCGGCCGCGCCGCCCCACGGGTCCGCGGCAGGCTGCTGCGCGCCCCACCCGGACTGCTGGGCCTGGCCACCACCGAAGCCACCGCCCTGCTGAGCCTGGCCCTTCTGGACCTTCGCCACCTGTGCAGTCTGGAATCGCAGTGACGGGCCGATGTAATCCACATCGATCTCCAAGTTCGTGCGCTTCTGCCCCTCCCTGTCAGTCCAAGCGGTGGTCTTCTGGGTGCCCACCACGATGACCTCGAGGCCCTTCCGCAGAGTCTCGGCGGCGTTGACGGCGTTCTGCCGCCAGATATTCAGCCGGTAGAAGGTCGGTTCCCCGTCCTGCCACTGACCGTTGACCTTGACCCTGTTGTTCTCGGCCAGGTTCGCGTTCAGCACCGGGGTCTCTCCGGCGTAGCGGAGCTGGTCTGGATCGGCGGTCAGGTTGCCGACGACGGTGATGATGCTCATGCTGCTGCCTCCTGCAGGTGTGCGGTGATGTGCTTCTCGATCAGGTCCGGGCGGTAGCCCTGCCAGTGGGTATCCTCGGTGGCCCCCGGCTCACGGACGATCACCACAGGGGCCTTCGAGTAGTCCATCTCCTTGATCGCGGCCATCGCCTCAGAGTCGGTGGACAGGTCCACCACCTCGTAGGTGACGCCGTGCTTATCCAGGTGGCGGTAGGTGGCCTTGCACTGGACACAGATCGGGGTGCTGTACACGGTCACAGTTGGCAGGTCAGCCATTGGTCTCCTTCAGTGGTCGGATGGTGATGTTGTGCCCGATAGTCGGGTCTTTCTGGTCCTCGTAGATCGGTGCCGTGTGGGCCTCACAGAGGCGAGCAGGGCCCGACGGCGCACTCCAACTGATCCAGTGGGTGGCGACCTCGGGGCAGGCGTCGGGGCCGGTGCCGTAGTCGCAGGTCATGCCGCAGCCTCCCGCACCCGCTCAGTTAGAGCGCACCGGCATGCGTCCAGGTCAGCCCACGCCTGGCAGTCCAGGGACGGCTCCACTGACTCGGCGCGCAGCATGTCCTCCACCTCGTCCAACAGGTCCAGCATCCGGGCCTCGGTAGGGCGCCAGTCGCCGCAGCGGATAACGTTGGCGCGGACCGTGTCCGCCCGGATCTCGTCTGGGTCGATCAGGATCGGCTCAGCGTCAACGAGCATGGTCATGACTGCTCACCTTCCTCCAGCAGAGGCACCGTGCCCCGCAGCGCCTCCTGCGCGATCTGGTGCTCCTTCCAGCCCTTCTGGAAGCTGGCACGCAGATACGGGCGCCCTTCCACCAGCTTCAGACCCGGAACCACCTCGCCGGTCTCCACATCGACCAGTTCGCCGTGCTCGGTCTCCTCCAGAGACAGCTGGTCCAACACGTTCGGCTTCGGGCGGGTCTCCGTCACCGTCTCCACCAGCTCCGGGTGAGACGCCTTCAGGTATCCGACGAAGCGGGACTCGTTGACCGGCTTCAGCTTCGGTTCCGGCTGCACCAGCGACAGCTGGCCCACCTTCTCCCCCGACGATGGGTGCACCACCACACGCCGGTCCGTGGACTTCTCCGGGTCCGCCAGATCACGGACCATCTCGTCAGTCAGCTCCTCGGACAGTTCCTTCTCCATCGTGGTCACCAGCTTCTTCGCGTCGCGAAGCGCCAGCACCTTCTGGTGCAACGACAGATCACTCATTGGTGTCCTCCTCTACAAGCTCAGCGTCAATTGGTTCCTGTACCGTCTGCGCGCCCTCGACCGGTGCGCCATCACCGCTCTCAGCGGATGGTGGGGCGTCCGACTTGGCCTGCTCAGCCTTCTCCGCCAGCTCCCGGCCACGGGCCACCGCATGCTCATACAGCGGGTGCCCATCCCCCATCTGCCGGACGATCAGCCTCAGCCTCTCCAGGTCATTCCACGCGCCTCGCAGCGCCTGCTCCACAGGGTCATGCTCGGTGCGCGGCTCAGCGGCAGGTGACGCGGCCGACTGGGCCGGGGCGGCAGGCTGAGACGGCTCCTGGTCGGAGATCTCCATCAGCTCCTGGGGGGTATATTTCAATCCGCCCAGCACCTCAGAGCAGGCAAGGCGGACACACTCAGCGATAGCGCGCCACTTCAGCATCAGCGCCGGGTCCTTCGCCCAGTGCCCCTTGCCCCACAGGCCGGAGTCGATGGCCTTCTGCTTGGTCCACTCACTGGTGTGCTCATAGTCCGGGTCGTCTTTGCGGATGATGCTGCACACCGCCCGCTCAGCGTCACCGGTGACCCGGACCTTGTGGCCAGCGGAACGGGCCAGGGACTGCATCAGGGAAGCGCTCATGGCGGGCTTGCCGCTGATGACGTTGATCTCGTTGATGGCGACCATCTGGTGGATGCCCAGCGCGTCGCCGTACTCCATGGCCAGCAGCACGTTGGCGGGCTGACGCTGGTATGACTTCGGGAGCAGCCCGGACTGGGCCAGGTGCTCGGCGTAGGTGATCTTGTCAGTGAGGCTGACCTGCTGCGAGGCCGCCCTGGTGATCTCTGTGCTCATAGTTCTCTCTCGCTCGTTCGAGGTCGTGTCGGTGGGTGGTGAGGGCGGTGAAGTAGATCGCGCCGACGGCCAGCAGCAGGGCCAGCCCGTCGAACGCCATGGACCGCCAGGTGTGCAGAAACAAGAAGGCCGCACATGTGAGTGCGGCCAGGGCGGGAGTGATCGTCTGTCTCATTCGGCTTGCCTGCCGATCCCGATCAGGTCAGTCAGTGTCTGGCCAGGACGGACACGGCCACGCGACTCGAACCACGCCAGCAGCGCGTCACGGTCCCGAGCCACGTTCTGAGTCCGTGCACTCCCCCGGTTGATCACCAGGTCATCCACCTGGTCCCCGATGCGGCGCAGAATCCGCACCTGCACCTCGTTCTCCCCGGACAGGATCTTCCGGATGGTGCGCGGGTCCACGCCCATGGCGACGGCGCATCCGCTGACCGTCCTCCCCTGCTCCAGCAGCGGCGTGATCCGTGCTGCCACCTTCCTCACTTGTGGGTCGGTGCACGGGACGCGTCGAATATCGGTAGCCATCAGGCGGCCTCCTCCAGGTTGTCGTAGAGGTCGCCCATCCGGTCCCGGATCGCGTCCTCGCTCAGGTTCTGTGCTCGCAGGTCGTTCCACTGCTCGAGTGCGGCCACCTGTGTGGCGCCGTCGTGCAGTGCCTCGGCCTGGGCCAGCAGTCGGGCAGTGAAGGTGTGCAGGTCCTCCAGCTGGCCCGCCCGCATACGACGGCGGATCATCAGGTGCATCTGGTGGACCGTGTTCAAGTCGTCTTCGGCGCGGGCGAGGCCGGCGTCCACGGCGCTCATGAGCCGACCTCCTGAGCTTCCGCGGTGTACGTGTCTTCCAGGTTCAGATCGCTGCGGATCTCCCGGATCAGTGCCTGCATCTGGTGGAGTGCACCGTCAGCGGCGGCGATACGGTCACGGTCCGCCAGCCGTAGGAATCGGTCCCACTCGGTGGTCACTGTGGCGGACAGCTGGGAGAGGCGCTGCACCTCGTTGCTGATCTTCGGTGAGAGATAGCTGCTCATCGTCCGATCCTTTCCGCGGCCAGGTAGGCCAGCTTCACGCCCTTGTGGTCATTGATCGCCCGCGCCAGCTCCACCCGGCGCTGCAGGGCCTCCAGAGCTTTCTCCTGCTGTGCGCGCTTCTCCTCCGAGCTCATGCGGCCTCCCTCATCGCCCGGTCAGTGGCGGTCTCACCGGTGGGGTCCTGGTACTGGATCACGGTCAGCAGCTCGATGGGTGACAACTTCAGCAGGTGGTTCAGCTTCGAGTTCACGAAGTTCCACGGCAGACCGAAGTGCTCCACCATGTGCGCCACCCGGTCGAACCTGCCGGTGACGATGGCTTTCACATCGTTCTGGACGTCCTCTACGTCCTGGATGGTGAATCGCATAGTCTTCTCCCTACTCACGTGCGATAACTCGATCTGCACGCCTCACACCCCGGGGGTGAGGAAAGCTCACGGGGTAACGGATAGATAGGTGCCGCAGAGTGCGGCGAAGGTGGGGTCAGGCGAACGGGTCAGATTCGTCCACCGGCGCACTAGGACCCCGGTAGGTGGTGGTGATGTACCGGACGATCTGCGCCTCCAGCTCAACGGTCCACAGGAGTGGGCCGGTGCGCTTCCGCTGGATGTACAGTCCCGACTCTCGGGCGATCTCGCGCAGCATCTCCGGGGTGACACCGATCCGGTCGCTGACTGGGCCAGTGCCTTCCAGGATCTTCTGGCGCTCAGGCGCGGCGGTCTGAGTGGTCATGCGGGTACCCCCAATAGTGTGTGGCGCATTTCGCGGCGTTCTTGTGGGGTGTTGCCGGACAGCCATCCAAGATCAGCCATAATCACGGACCCCCATTCGGTGCCGTACTCCCGTGCCGTCTCGTTGATCTCTTCCCACTGCTCATCAGTGAGGGTCAGAGTCACCTTGTGCTTACTCATCAGGCGGCCTCCAGTTCTTTGAAATCCGCGGTGGGCAGCCCTTTGCGGATCAGCAGGTCACGAAGGTCTACCTCGGGGCGTCCTGGTCGGACGTAGGTGGACTCCCGGCGCTTGCCGGCCACCATGGGGCCGTCCAGCATGAAGTAGGGCTTGCCCTTGTAGGTGGGGTGCATGTGCTCATACCCGTTCTTCTTCTCCCCGTTCTTGCCTGTGCGGGTTCCGCGCTGGTCGATCAGCAGGCCGGAGGAGTAGAGCAGCTCGAAGAACTGCCGCTCGGACACGTCCGGGAAGTAGTGCTTGTGGAACTTCCGCAGGTTCAGCCCGCGGTTGGAGTTGACCGCCGTGACGATCTCCTCGGCCTCTTCGGCGCGGGCTTCTGCGAGTTCGCGCTTCTCCCACTGGTCAGCGGCCAGGCGCAGGGCCTCGCTCATTGACTGTGGGACCGGAAGTGAAGGGGTCGCATTTGAAATGCGACCGGTCTCAGCTTCACGGGTGCGGACTGCGAAGTAGGACTGCGCCGCGGCAACTTCGGGCTTGCGAGGGTCGCCGTTCATGGCGACCAGGTAGGCGGCGTACCGGGTGAGGAGCACATCTGCGGCGGGGCGACCCCACTGGGACTTTTTGACGGCTCCGGCAAAAAGGTCTGTCACGTTCCGTCCCTGGTTCTCAGCGGTGCGCTGGGCGCGCTCTACGGCGTCCTCGAATCTGCGCCACGAGTCGTACCCCAGAAGTTCCATCAGGTCACGCCCTGACCAGAACTCGACACCATCGGCACGGTGCTGCTTGATCTGATCGAACGGGCTGGCCCCGGAGTTTTTCCCGGCGCCGGGAAAAAGGCCCAGTTCCTCTCGGATGACTTCCACCATTCAGGCCACCTCCCGGCGCTTCTCAGACAGGTCCGACACCTCAGCGGTGCGCTCCCCCAAGTACTTCACGTACAGGACGGTGCCCCGCACTGCGGCGTCCCACGCGCCCTCCTGGAATGCGCGGAGCTTGCCCCGCTTGATGTGAGTCCGGGAAGCATCCAGGGAGGTCTTCGGCCTGCCGGGGATCTCGAACATGACCCACGCTCCAGGGTTGTCGCGGCACTCTGCGGCCACTGCCTCCCACAGGGGCGAGGTGCGGCTGTTCTTGCCACGCTCACCATCGGGCAGGTGGTCCGCGGTGCCCTTGATCTTCAACTGCTGTATCGTTGACATTGATTGGTTCCCTTTCTGGGATCTAGGCCCGTACCTGCTTGCTCCAGGTGCGGGCCTTTTCTTATGCGGCTGTGGACAACGGTGAATTACCAGTGAACGTGTTGAGCAAAAAGAGTTCACGGGTGGGCACCTCCAGCGCTTTCGCAATGGCGGCCGCAGTATCCACAGAGCATGTGGTCCGGTGTCGCTGCAGGTTCGTGATCGTCGTCGGAACAATCCCGGCGCGGCGGGCAATCTCTGCCTTGGTGAGGCCACTGAATCGGATGGCCATACTCAGTGCCCGCCGATCCACGGTGGCGTTGCCTCGGCGTCGCCCCTCTTCGTAGGTCATATCCCCTCCTTCCTTCGTGCTGTTCATCGGTTAATCACCACTATACATGTGAGGTTCCTCCCTCACAAGCCGACCCCTGAAATCTCCTCGATCCCCTTATTTCAGGCGCTTCAAGCAAATTACATGGATGTTGTTTGTGAGCCCCGGCCTCACGCGTAGGCTTGCCTTGTCCTGTTGTTGGCCTGAAGGATTACTGCCGTGAGAGACCTACAAACCCTGATCCGCTCCGAGATGGACGCCCGCGACCTCACCTATAGAGCAGTCGCAGAGAACGCTCAGCGGCAGGGGTACAAGGTCTCTCACGCCACGGTCACCAACTATGTGAAGGGGAAGACTCGGGCCTACACCCGGGATTCTCTGATCGCCATCGCAGCGGGCATAGGGGTGCCCGCGGAGAAGCTTTTGTCCGCTGCTGACATGCAACCCCTGGGGGAACTATTCGAGCTCCCCGAAGAGGCGGCACTGCTGGATCCGCACGAGAGAGAAGCTGTCCGCTCCGTGGTGAACGCATTCCTTCAGAGCAAGCGGCAGAGGGCAGCCCCGGCTCTGAGCGATCACGCTGGCGGGTTGGAGGCCATACGGCGCCATATGGAGCGCACAGGACAACTAGACGAGGAGGTGGCGAGTGATGACGACTCGACCCCCATGTACCAGGCCGCAGGGAGTGCGGCCACAGAAGACCCCGACGACTACGACCTAGCCGCAGACGACAGCCTGCACCAAGGCGACCACGGGCAGATCGGGCCGGATGATATCGAGCACACGACATGATGGCGTCGCCGTACCCTTCAATGAAGGTGAAGCGATTCCGTCGGATGCTCGGGCGCGCCTTCGGCTATGAGCGGGTCAAGGGCCGGGGCAAAGGCTCCCACACCATCCTGCGCAGCAACCGGGGGTACCCCGATCTCGTTGACGGATTCCATGATGGAGCAGAGATCCCGCCACACCGGGTGAAGCGTATACTGATAGATGACGTAGGCCTGACCAACCAGCAGGCACTAGAGGTGGTGAGAGAGCATGGATAACCTTCACATCGTGTTCACTGAGTACCCCGGATATGGCTGGTCCACCAGCTCTCCCCAGGTGCGCGGCCTCGCATGCTTCTATCCCACTGTCGATGAAGCGCAGCTGAACCTGGATGACGCGCTCCTCACCGCTGGCGTTGAGTACGGCAATGCGATGATCCACCAGCACGAAGAGAAGTTCCTGACGGACGATGACGGGAACGAGTACCTGGTGCGCTTCTCTGTCTCCGATGCCAGCTTCGATGCTGCCAGCCGACTGATGGGATCAATCCATCGTGGCGATATTGAGCCGGACATGATCCCCATGAACCGGTCCGGAGACCGTCAGATCATTGGCGTGGATTCCACCCAGACCCTGCGCTGGGTGAGTGATCAACTCCGGGAGGATGAGGCCGCCCTGGTCTGCTACCACCAGGGCGACGATGTTGTGTACCACTTGCCGTATGGGAACTCATCGCGGCTGGTAAATGGCTGGGACATGGATGACCTCGGACTCAGCATGGACAGCACTGTCGAGGACGCAGTAGACGCGGTAATCTCCCGGGAGGCAAGCACCCTGGAGAATCACGAAATCCCGGCAGCGGATGTGCGCCGAAGCCTCGTTGTAGCCCACTAGCTAGTCTCCACTCCTCTGTCATCAGCCCATGTCAGACCATGGCTGTAGCGTCCAGGCATGGCTGATCTTGAGGGGATCGCTCACCGGATGGGCGTGCGTGTGGAGCACCGGACCAGTCTGCGCCGAGGCAGGTGGGGAGAATACGACCACCGGCACCGGGAGATCCGGCTGCTGACTGGGCTTGGTCCGGTGCAGTACCGGTCCACCCTGGCCCACGAGCTGGGGCACGCCCACCACGGCCACTGGTGGACCAGCCTGCGGCATGAGGACCAGGCCGACACCTACGCCGCATGGCTGCTTATCAGCCCCGCAGAATGGACGCTGGCGACCGCCATCTACCCCGACTGCCCTCAGTCCGTAGCCGCTGAGCTGGGGGTACTCCCCCGGCTGGTAGAGATCTACGCGGGCACCATCTCACCGGTCACCAGGTGACCACCAGAGCCGCCGACTGATCATCTTCCATGCTGATCATGTCGTAGATCCGCAGCGTGTACTCCAGACGCTCATGGCCGACCCGCTTCTGCACCACGTTGGGGCGGACGCCCTTCCGCAGCAGGTGAGCGATGTGGTTGTGCCGCAGATCGTGCACCCAAGGGCGCTCCATGAGCACGCCCTCGCTCTCGAGCTGGTGCATCAGCGGCTGCCAGCACTGCTTGTGGAAGGTGCCGTTGTAGAGCTGCTGGGCGGGCGCGTCCGTGTCGGGGAAGATCAGGTCGTTGCCGCGCAGCCCTTCCGCGTGTGCCCAGAGAGCGCGGGACAGTTCCAGGTCGAGGGGCACGTCGCGGCGACTCATCATCGTCTTGGTCAACCCGATGCGCTTGTTGTTCTTGATGGCGCGCCGGATACGGATGGTGACCTGCCCGGTGTCCGGGTCGCGGTGCAGATCCTTACGGCGTAGCTCCACCAGCTCACCCCACCGCATGCCGGTGACGGTCAGGGTCCAGATGATCAGCCGGAAGAATGGAGTCTGCGCCCGCTCTCGGAGGGTGCGCAGCTGCTCGAGGCTGAGGTCTACCGGCTCATGGGTGGGCAGCTCATCGCGTTTGCCCAGCACGCCGAAGGCTGGGTTCTCCTTCAGGCGTTTCCCCACCTGTCGTTTCAGCGCGGAGGAGACGACGGCGTGCCGGTTGCTCTTGGTCTTCCACGCGGCCGGCTCGCCTTCCGGGCTGGCCTTGGTGATGTTGGAGCGCAGCCCGTCCAGCCATGTGGCGATGGCCTTCGGCTCCAGCTCGGACAGCGCAATGCCGGCCAGCTCGGTGCCGCGGAGGTGCCGGTCCATGTCGCGCCGGTACTTGCGGCTGGTGTCGGTGTCTTTCAGGTCGTCCAGGTACTCCTGAACGGCGTCCCAGACGGTGTAGCCGGCTGAGTCGGCCTGCTTCTTCGCCTGCCGAGCGAGACTGAGGGTGTTCTGGTTGGCGTCCAGGTAGAGCTTCAGGGTCTCGGCCTTGCCTCTGTCCCGGAAGCTCTGCGAGGTGTCCTTGCGGAGCTCTCGGTCGTACCACTTCACGTAGTAGGACCGGGTGCCATCTTTCCGGGTGTGAGTTGTCAGGCTCGCCATAAGCGATGACTGTAGCGGCCGCCGGGGACACCGCGTGTTGACACGGTTTCAGGAAAATCTGGGTTCCTATCAGGAAACCCCCGCCTGTCCGGGGAAATCCCTGGTCAGACGGGGGTCTATTGGCGGAGGCGGGGGGATTTGAACCCC